>NZ_JBYTBG010000030.1:0-61140 GCF_058788915.1 Brevibacillus sp. FW301-21C12A | reverse complement strand
CAAGAAAGTGTTTGGGTTGGAAGACCGCCTACGAATCATTCATGGAGGCAGTGTCGCACTTGGCTTGACAATCCGTCGTAAGGAAAGCGAGGAGATGGCATTGCTATCCTACAGCATCCGAAGAATTCTTATGCTCATCCCCGTTCTACTGGGCATGTCCATCGTCGTATTTTCCATCATTCGTGCCATCCCAGGTGATCCGGCTCTGACCATATTGGGAGAGAAAGCAAGTCCGAAAGCGATTGAAGATTTACGGGAAGTTTTAGGCTTGAACAATCCGTGGTACATTCAATATTTTGACTACTTGAAGCAGATTATTACCGGCGACTTGGGCGTTTCCCTGCATTCCGGGGCAAGCATCACGCAAGAAATCGGCCCGTATTTGGCCGCCACCACCGAGCTGACGATTGTCAGCATGCTTTTCGCTGTCATTATCGGAGTGAACGCAGGGATTTTGTCTGCGTGGAAGCAAAACTCCTGGTTTGACTACTGTGCGATGCTGATCGCCTTGATCGGTGTTTCGATGCCAATTTTTTGGCTAGGGTTGATGGAGCAGTGGTTCTTTGCGCAAGAACTGAAATGGCTGCCATCCGTTGGTCGCGACAATTCGCGTAATCCTGTAGAGGCCATTACGCAGTTCTATATACTGGACACGATTTTGGCTGGACAGTGGGATCAGTTGTGGGAGGTCATCAAGCATTTGATCCTGCCTGGCGTGGCTTTGGGGACGATTCCGATGGCGATTATCGCCCGGATTACCCGTTCGAGCATGCTGGAAGTCATGCGTGCCGATTACGTGCGGACCGCTCGGGCAAAAGGCTTGGCGCAGTTCTGGGTCGTGTACAAGCACGCGCTGAAAAACGCGATGATTCCCGTGCTGACGGTGATCGGTCTGCAAACGGGCTTGCTTTTGGGCGGAGCGGTGCTGACCGAAACGATTTTTGGCTGGCCAGGAGTCGGCCGCTACATTTTCACAGCGATCGGCAACCGCGACTATCCGGTGATCCAGTCCGGCATTTTGGTGATCGCTACGATTTTCGTCTTGATTAATCTCCTGGTCGACCTTCTGTATGCCTATATCGATCCGCGCATTAAATACCGCTAGGGGAGGGACGAAGAGACATGGCAGAGACACAAGTACAGACGGTATCCCTGAGAGTAAAAGAGGAAGAAGTTGTCTCTCCTTGGCGGGAAGCTTGGAGAGCCTTGCGGAAAAACAAGCTCGCGATGGTGGGGCTGGCGATCATTCTGTTTTTCGTGGCAGTTGCCGTCTTTGCGCCAGTGATTGCTCCGTACCCGTATGACGAGGGGGAGCTGGTGATGAAAAACAAGCCGCCGTCCGAAGAGCATTGGTTTGGAACAGATTACAACGGGCGGGATGTGTTTAGCCGCGTCGTTTACGGTGCGCGCATTTCCTTGTGGGTCGGGACCTTCTCGGTCATCGGCTCCGTCGTGGCAGGCACGATTTTGGGCCTCTTGGCGGGCTTTTACGGCAGATGGATTGATACCGTCATCTCTCGCGTTTTTGACATCATGCTGGCGTTTCCAAGCATTCTTCTGGCGATTGCGATTGTCGCCATTCTGGGGCCATCCTTGCAAAATGCGCTACTGGCCATTGCCATCATCAACATTCCGACCTTTGGGCGTCTGGTGCGCTCACGCGTGTTGAGCCTGAAGGAAGAGGAGTTCGTCATGGCGGCCCGCGCAATCGGGATGAAAGACTCGCGCATTCTCATGCAGCACATTTTGCCGAACAGCCTGGCGCCGATCATCGTGACGGGGACGATGGGGATTGCGACAGCGATTATCGAAGCGGCAGCGCTCGGCTTCCTCGGGCTTGGTGCCCAACCGCCGGAGCCGGAGTGGGGGAAAATGCTTTCCGATTCTCGCCAGTACATCCAGAAGGCGCCGTGGACAGTCATTTTCCCGGGCTTGTCGATCATGCTGACGGTTCTCGGCTTCAACCTGATCGGGGACGGATTGCGGGATGCGCTTGACCCGCGGATGAAAAACTGATACGCAGCAAAAGGGGCGTAAAGGGACGCAGGCAGTCCTTTTCGCCTCTTTTTTTGTTCAGTTCAGCCATTGGCGGCATAGTTGGTTGAACGTTGCTGCGGCGCGCGTGACGACCTGGTGCTTGACCGACGGCACCATCACCAGTTCCGCTTGCGGAAGCTTTTTTTCCAGTAGCCTGGCATACGGCAACATGTTCGCATCGTCTGCGCCATAGACGAGCAGCATCGGCAGCTTGAGCTGGCTCAACTGATCCGTGCAATTGTAGCGGTGCCCTGCGGCGTACAGGTGGCGGAGGCTCGCTGCATCTGTTTGGCTGCCATGCTCAATCCAGCGGGAGCGAGCAAGCGGATCGTCGAGATGAGAGGCGGCGATCGACCTGGCAATCAGCGGAGCGGCGTGCAGGCAGGACAGCGATTGGGCGAGCAGAAAACGGCTGTGCAACGAAAAGTCGGTTACTTCGGAAAAGGCGCTGACGAGGATGGCGCCGCGCACGTTTTCGGGAAAGCGGAGGCAGTATTCGAGGACGAGCGAAGCCCCCTGCGAGTACCCCAAAAGCAACGGACGCTCAAGTCCGAGCGACTGGCAAAGCCCGTGAATCACGCTGGCAAGCTCGCGCATGGTCGTAGGTCCAGCCAGCGGGGAGCTGTCGCCATGCCCCGGGAGGTCTGGCACGACGAGTTGGCAAACATCCGCAAGCGGCTCTTGATAGTCGAAGTTGACAGAGCCGATGCACGGGGCGTGAATGCACACGAGTGGCGTGCCGCGCCCTGACAGGTGGCAGGCGATGCGGTGGCTGTCCAGTTGTACGATGGTTGGTTCCATGTTGGTTATTCACCCCTAGCATATGGTGTCCGTTTCAAGAGAGAATTTTCCGTTCCGCTCTTCTTTTTTGGACAGGGAAATGGTATTCTCGAGGAAGAATCTTGTCGAAAGCGAAGGTGACGCAGGTGTATTTGGAGCGCATTTCGAAACTGCACGAATTTTTGACCAAACAAGAGCTCGACGCGGTAGTCATCACCTCTCCCAAGCACGTTTACTATTTGACCGGCTTTTTTACCGATCCGCATGAACGCTTTATGGGTCTGGTTATTCCAGCCCAGGGCGAGCCATCCCTGATCGTTCCCGCCCTTGACCGCGAAGCGGCAGCAGCGGCTTCGACTGTTCAGACGATTCACACGCATACGGATATTGAGAATCCTTACGAGCTTCTCAAGCAAGTGTTGCCAGCGAACCTGAAGAAGCTGGGCATCGAAAAAAGCCACATGACCGTAGAGCGTTACGAGGCGCTGGGACAAGTCATCTGTGCAGAGAGCTACGCGGATGTGGAAGAGCCGCTGCGCGAAATGCGCCTGATTAAATCGGCAGACGAAGTGGCTCGTTTGCAAAAGGCTGTCCAACTGATTGAAGATACACTCGGCGGGACGTTGAAAACATTCAAAATCGGCCAGACCGAAATGGAAATCGTCGCGGAGCTGGAATACCAGATGAAGCGTCTGGGAGCGGACGGCCCGTCTTTTTCCACGATGGTTTTGGCGGGGGAAAAATCGGCATTGCCGCACGGAACGCCTGGTTCGCGCAAAGTGCAGGAAGGCGATTTGCTCCTGTTTGACATCGGGGTAGCAGCGGACGGCTACGTTTCCGATATTACCCGTACGTTTGCTGTCGGCCAGATCAGCGAGCAACTGCGCGATATTTACGAAACGGTGCTGGCAGCGAACGAGGCGGCGATTGCCGAAGTTCGTCCAGGGGTGACTTTTGCCCATCTCGACCAGACCGCTCGCGACGTCATTGCCGCAAAAGGCTACGGCGATTACTTCATTCACCGTCTGGGGCACGGCCTCGGCATGGATGTGCACGAATATCCGTCCGTGCATGGGCAAAATCAGGAAACGCTGCGCCCAGGCATGGTGTTCACCATTGAACCAGGGGTGTACTTGCCGGGAGCAGGCGGCGTGCGCATCGAGGACGATGTGCTCGTAACCGAAACAGGCGTAGAAGTGTTGAGCAAGTTCCCGAAAAAACTGACGGTGATCGGATAAGGCTTCAAACTCACAATTTTATATGAATCTGATGGTGCTGCCCGGAATCGTTTGGTTCCGCCAGCTTAATAGGGAAGTCCGGTGAAAATCCGGCGCGGTCCCGCCACTGTAACGAGGAGTGTCCAGCAAAAAAGCCACTGTTTTTCGCGCGACGAAAAATGGGAAGGGCGCTGGGGATGATGATTCGTAAGCCAGGAGACCTGCCATGAGATGATTTACAATCGACCCACGAGGATGGGACAGATGTGGAAGCAGACTAGGAACAGGCGTCATTGGCAACGCCGAATCTATAGGCATGTCTACGTATGTCAAGCACCTCCCGATTGGAAACAGGGGGGTGCTTTTTTCTATGAACATCGCCGTGGCGGTCGAGGCTGTGAAAGGGGTGATGCATTTCCTGTGTTGCCAAACAAACAGGCTCTCTGTATAGTAAAGGTGTAATTCGTAATCATTACGATTTACATAACACTTCATTTTCATCATGCCAACAACAAAAGAAGAGGGGTTACCAGATGAGTTCAATCCGTAAGAGAAAAAAAGCCTTCCACGGTTTCTGGATGGCAGCGCTGGCAGCGATTATGCTGCTTTTGTCCGCATGCAGCTCGGCAGCACCTGCTACGACCGAATCCACGGTGGCGAATGCTGGCTCGGAGCAAACGGCCCAGCCTGCTGCTGACAACAAGCCCGTCACGATTGTGACCAACGGGATCGAGATGACGTACCCGGAAGCGCCAAAACGCGCTGTGACAATGAATCAGCACGTAACCGAAGTCATGCTCGCGCTGGGGCTGGCTGACAAAATGGTCGGAACCGCGTACCTGGACGATCACATTTTGCCTGAGCTGAAAGCCGACTACGACAAGGTACCAGTCCTGTCTGACAAGTATCCGACCAAAGAAGTGCTTTTGGCCGCAAACCCTGACTTCGTCTACGCAGGCTGGAAAAGCGCATTTGGCGACAAAGGCGTAGGCTCGATGGAGGACTTGGAAAAGGCGGGAATCAAATCGTACCTGCAAGAGTCTTCGAACAAGCCAGGCCCGACCATTGACGACGTTTTCGCGGATATCCAAAACATCGGCCGCATTTTCCGCGTAGAAGACAAGGCGAACGAACTGATTGGCAAAATGAAAGCGGAAATCGAGCAAACCGTGAGCAAAATCGGCACGGTGGACAAGCCGCTGAACGTGTTCGTGTACGACAGCGGAGAAGACCAGCCGCTGACCGCTGCCAACAACTACATGACTTCTCTGATTAAAGCGGCAGGCGGCAAAAACGTGTTCGACGACATTCAAAAAGGCTGGGCGACCGTAAGCTGGGAAGAAGTCGTGAACCGCAAGCCAGACGTCATCGTCGTGGTCGACTACGGCGACAAGACGATCGAGCAAAAACAAAACTTCCTGTTGTCCAAAAAGGAACTGGCTGACGTGCCAGCGATCCAGAACAAACGTCTGGTCGTGCTGCCATTGTCCGCAGCGTCCGAAGGGGTACGCGCACCGATCGCGCTGAAAATTCTCGCGGAAGGTCTGCACCCGGATACATTCAAATAAGAAACGGCTGCTTAGACAAGGAGGGAACGGCCCTGCACAAGATCAAGATGCCCTTCATCATCGTTGCCCTGCTAATCGGGCTTGTCGTCTCGATTACGTTTGCGGTGACACTCGGCTCGGTGGAAATCAAACCAGCGACGGTATGGAAAATTGCCTTGGCGAATCTCCCGCTGGTCAATCAATGGGTGGAAGTGGATTGGTCAAAAGGAGAACAGACCATTATCTGGGACATTCGGTTTCCCCGCGTCCTGCTGGGGGCTGTCGTCGGGGCCGGCCTGTCTGTTGTGGGGGTGGCGATCCAGTCTCTGGTTCGCAACTCCCTCGCAGATCCGTACATATTGGGAGTCTCCTCGGGCGCATCGGCCGGAGCGACGCTGGTCATTTTGTTCGGAGCATTCAGCATGTACGGACAATTCGCGCTTTCTTTCGGTGCTTTCACCGGATCGCTCGTCTCGATCCTGCTTATTTTTACCTTGTCCCGCATCGGCGGGCAAAACTCGACGGTGCGTCTGCTCATGGCCGGCATCGCGATTTCCGCCATCCTGTCTGCGATCACCAGCCTGATTATTTTTTCCGCGCCCAACGAGCACGGCATCCGCTCTGTCCTGTTCTGGATGAGCGGTAGTCTGGCCGGAGGGAAGTGGGAGTATTTGACCATCCCGACGCTGATCGTCGTCATCTGTCTGCTTGTCCTGTTGACGCAATACCGTTCGCTCAATGCGATGCTGATGGGCGAAGAAGCGGCGGGGACGCTTGGCGTCAATACGGTGCAATTTCGCAAGCTGCTGCTGGTCATTACCGCGCTTTTGACGGGCGTCATCGTCTCGATCAGCGGGTCTATCGGCTTTGTCGGCTTGATGATGCCGCATATCGTTCGCGTCATCGTCGGCTCGGACCATCGTCGCGTCCTGCCTGTCAGCGCCTTGTTCGGGGCCATTTTCCTGATCTGGGCGGACGTGATCGCCCGGCTTGCGTTTGCGCCGGAAGAGCTGCCGATCGGGATTATCACGGCGCTGTGCGGCGGTCCGTTCTTTATTTGGTTGATGATGCGCAGCTCATATTCTTTCGGAGGTAGCGGGCGATGAATCTGCATGTGGAGAACATTTCGGTCGAGCTGGAGAAAAAAACGATTTTGCGCGATGTTAGCCTGACGGTTCGCTCCGGTGAATTTGTGGGGCTGATCGGGCCGAATGGCAGCGGAAAGTCCACCCTGCTCAAAAGCATTTATCGGGCGCTCGAGCCGCGCAGCGGATTTATTTCCCTGGACGGGGCTGACGTGTACCAGCTTACCGCCCGGCAAAATGCGCAGCGCATGGCGGTCGTGCGCCAGGAGTCGTCGATCGAGTTTGACTTTACCGTCATGGAAATCGTCATGATGGGGCGCTCACCCCATAAAAGGCTGTTTCAAACCGATACCCCGGCGGACAGCCGCATCTGTGAAGAGGCGCTGGAGCGGGTCGGCATGCAGGCGTACGCCTCGCGCAGTTTTTTTTCCTTGTCTGGCGGAGAAAAGCAACGCGTATTGATTGCAAGAGCGCTGGTCCAGCAAGCCGAGTTTCTCGTATTGGACGAGCCGACCAACCATCTGGACGTCCGGTACCAGCTACAGGTGATGGATCTGGTCAAGACGCTCGGGATTACCGTGTTTTCCTCGCTGCATGATCTGAATATCGCCGCCATGTACTGCGATCGGCTGTACGTCATTCGCGACGGGGAGCTGGTTGCTTCCGGCACGTCGGAGGAAGTGTTTGAACCCGGGTTGATTCGCGACGTTTTCGGGGTAGAGACAGAGGTGGTCACCCATCCGATCACGGGGAAAAAACACGTTTATTTCTTTTCGGAAGCGGTCCGCGTCCAGCAATCGCGACAGGAGGTCAAAGCATTATGAGTGTGTACAGTTGCCAAGTATGCAAGTTCTGCTACGACGAATGGCTAGGCGATACAAAAAACGGCGTCCCACCAGGGGTGCCTTTTTTGCATTTGGCAGGCTCGGTCTGTACGACCTGTGGGATGCAAGGGGAAGGGCGGCATGTGCGCCTCCCGGAAGCCAAATTCGCGGGATTGGAAGCCACCTATTACGACCAGTTTGCCGGAAAAGCGGGCATCGCTTTTTACCGCGACTGGCTGCTGCAAGAAGCAGAGCAAGCCCCGGTGTCCGTGCTCGAGCTTGGCGTAGGCACAGGGCGCATTGCCATTGAGCTGGCGTGCTGCGGCTTGTCCGTCTGCGGCGTGGACCATAGCCCTGACATGCTGGAAATCGCGACGAAAAAGAAGCGGCGCATGCTCAAGGACAACGAGGAACTGCTTGAGCTGATCGAGCAAAATGTACAGGAGTTGCAGCTTGCTTCCCGCTTTACCCATGTGCTGCTGCCCGAAGGCATTTTTCAGCAGGCGACCTGTAGAGAGGAACAGCGGCAGTTGCTTTCGGTCGTTGCCCGGCATTTGACAGAAGGCGGAACAGTGGCGATTGACTTGCTCCTGCCGCCTGTGAACCGCAAATGGTCGCTCATGCAGCGCAAGTTTGTGTTCCCGGACCGGATGGTGTACCAAAAAGTCGAGGGAGAAACGCTCATTGCCGAGCAAAAGTTCCGCTATACGCTGACCTATGAGACGTTTGTGGAGCAGGTGGAGCAGCCGCGCTACCGAGTGGAGCGCGAGCTGGCGCTGCTGTTGCCGGGAGAGCTGGAGTTGCTCCTGGAATCTTCGGGCTACAACGTCGTGCAAAGCAGGGAAAACGTCGTTTGCCACCGCAGCCAGCCGCCAGAGCAAACGGAAGAGTACGAGCTGGATCGCTGGCAGCACGGCGGCTATCCGTTTGCCGAACTACCGGGCGCTCCGGGGGCGGCGACGCGCTGGACGATCATTGCCAAAAAAAATTCCGCCCCTTCCCTGTAACAAAATCTACGCGGCTGCATCTAACCAGTAAAGGATTTGCGTGAAGGAGGTCGCGCCCTTGGATACGTTGCAGCCTACGGCAGACGCTGCATTCGAACAGATCATGCAAGAGTACGGGACGCGGGTCCTTCGGCTGGTCACTTTTCTGGTCAAGGATCACAGTCTGGCTGAAGATATAACTCAAGAAGTGTTTGTCAAAGTGTATCGGCATCTGCCCCGGTTTCGCGGGGAGAGCACGGTTCATACGTGGCTGTACCGGATTGCGGTCAACGAATGCAAAGGCCATTTGCGCTCCTGGTCGTTTCGGAATATCCTGCCTCGCTCGTGGATCAGGCAAGACGGCGAGCTGTCCACGGAGCATCTCGTGCTCGACCAGGCAGAGCGGGATCAGCTTGTGACGGAAGTGCTGCAGCTTCCTCCGCTGTATCGCCAGGTCATCGTCCTGCACTACTATGCCGATTTGACGATCAGCGAGGTCGCCTCTGTGCTCGCAGTGTCAGAGGGAACAGTCAGAACCCGGTTGCACAGGGCGAGACAACGGCTGAAGCAGAGTCTGGCGGAAGGGAGTGAGTGGGAATGGACGAGAACAGATGGCTCGCAAATTTGAAGGACAGGGCCGATCAAACCGCTTTTCGCGACGTCCGCTTTACCGAAGCGATGAAGGATCAGGTAAGAACGCGGATAAGCCGGGAAGCGAGAAGGAGCGGCTGGAAAAGGCTCGCCATGCCAGCGACTGTCCTCGTCCTGGGCTTTCTCATCTGGACGGCTTTGCCGCTGCCACAGCCAGCCGAGCATGCCGCCCATCCCCAACCGCCCGTGCCAGAGCTGCTGCCGGGCGGCCAACTGCTCGCGCCGGATTTGTGGAAGCCGATGCCGCTCATTTCGGCTACGTACGAGCAGCAATCTTTTTCCTATGTAGGGGAAAAGCCTGTCCGGGCGATGACCGATCCCGACGGCCTGTACGAAGGACAGACACAGCGCTTCATCTGGCTGTTGAACGCAAGCGAGTTGTCTCGGGTGGAGCTTGTCGCTTACAGCAGTGCGGGCAAGCGCATCGAGCTGGGCAGCTATCAGGTGATGGGGCCGCTGCACGATGCGTCCGGGCATTTTCCATCCGGCATCGCATTGCCCGATCCGGGTGTCTGGAAGCTGCAGGTGCTGTCCCAAGGCAAGCAGCTCGGACATGTGTTCGTCGAGGTGAAAAAAGGCATTTCCCCCGCGAACCGCGAACTGGTCGAGCCGATCGTCCGCAGCTATTTGGAGACGGAAGAAACCAAGCTGGGCTGGCTGCCGAATGACAGAGAGGTCAGTCTGGAGCTGTTGGGAGTGGAGGCCCCGAATGCAGAGCGCAGGGTCGTGTACGCCTGGGTGAAAGTATTGAGCAAAAATCCGGCGCATTCCTCCGGCGTCAGCGCTCCGATGGTCTTTTATCTCGCTTACGACGGACAAACGTACCGCGTGCAAGACATGCAGATGCCAGAAGACGGGAGCCGCTACAATAGCAGCCTGCAAAAGCTGTTTCCGCCAAACGTGCTCGAGCAAATTCGCTATCGCGAGTGACGCACGGCTGTCGGCGTGGCGTTCTCAAAAAAACAACCGGACTTTTCCCGTCACGAGGAAAAGGTCCGGTTGTTCGTTGCTGCAAGGCAATTGGCGAGGCATGTGCTTGCCCACAGCACTCAGCCGTATATTTGCGCGCCGATGGCGAAGTACGTGCCGGCCCGGGGCGGCAAGCGATCTGCATTCGCGACCATGACAGGCGGGTGGGACGCCTTTTGGAAGCCGTTTTGCTCCAAAAAAGCAAGGAAGGCAGGCTGTCCATCCGGTACGTCGATGCGCACCTGGCCCGGATGGTTTTCCGTGAGCTTGCCCAGCAACTGGATCGCCATGTCGGCATCCTGCGCGACAATCGGCCCGGCGATCAGGTTGACTGGCCCTTGGATGGCAAAGCCGTAGCCGACGGTCGTGCCGGATTCGGTTTTCGCTACCAGACAGGTTGCTGCTTGCCGCATGCGTGCTTGCAGAAAATGCTCGCGGCGGCTGCCGAGTGCCTGCTGGTCCAGCAAGGCGACGCTTGCGAAGTCCGCTTCGCTCATCGGGACGATCTGATGCGTCGCTGTTGGAGGGAGCGGCGGTGCTGCGAGCTTGCCGCCCGGGCGCACAAACTTGTGGATGCGCTCGACGGTGGCAAAGCCGAGGCTTTTGTAGAGCGGCTCCCCGTCGGCTGTAGCGATGAGCATGATGGTCGTATCGCCCGGCACCGCAGCCAGACAGGCTTGCATCAGGTCGCGCCCGTATCCGCGGCCGCGGCACGATTCATGCACGATCACCATGCCGACCGTAGCAAGTCTGTCTTCATAGGCGATGATCGCCGCAGACGAGACGACCCGGTCGCCGTCATCCTTGTGCCCGAATACTTTGCCGATAGACAAAATCGTGCGGATTTCCGCTTCGTCATAGTCCCAGCCCACTGAGTCGGACAGCGCCATCAGATCGGGAATGTCTGCGACAGACAAGCTGTGCAGGCGGTGGGTCGTGCTTTTCACGTTGGATCAGTCTCCGTTTCGTTGTAGTTGCTCTTTGTCGCTTCTCGCTTGTAGCGCATCGGCCAGAAGCTTGCGTGTCTGCGGCAGGCGAGCCGCGGCTCCGTGCTCGTGCTGCGGCTCGCTCCAGGCGAAGCCGTCGCCGTGGAAGCGAGGAATGACATGCAGGTGAAAATGGGTCAGCTCGTTGAAAGCTCCGCCGTTTTGACAGAGCGTAATCCCGTCAGGCTTATACACACGGCGCAAGACACGGGAGAGGAGAGTCGCCGCTTCCGTAACGTTTTGCATCGTGCGCGCATCCAAATCTGTCCATTCGACGAGGTGCTGCTTGGGGAGAATCAGCGTGTGTCCCTCCGAAAAAGGCTCGATATCGAGCAGACACGTCACCCACTCGTTTTCATAGACGACGTGGGCGGGCACCAGAGAAAGGGCCAAACGGCAGCCCAGACAGTCGATTTGCTCCGAATACACGCGTTGCTTTTGCATGCCAATCTCCTTTTTCCATCACTTTATCATAAAAAGAAAGTTTTGGTGACGAGCAAAAACGTGACAAGCGCCGTATTCTCTTTGGTTGCTCTTTATATCAAGCGTTTGTTATAATTACCGTTAGTGTATTTTTTCGAGGCGCAATCTGTACGTTTGAATGGATTCGCGTGGGAGGGAACGAACAGCACATGGATCGCCGTGAAAGACAAAAAAGGATTCGAAATTTTTCCATCATCGCCCACATTGACCATGGAAAGTCGACGCTGGCAGACCGGATTTTGGAACTGACCGGAGCGTTGACTGCACGTGAGATGGAAGCCCAGTTTCTGGATACGATGGAGCTGGAAAAAGAGCGCGGGATTACAATCAAGCTGAATGCCGTGCGTTTGAACTATAAAGCAGAGGACGGAGAGGAATACATTCTCCACCTGATCGACACACCTGGACACGTAGACTTTACGTACGAGGTTTCCCGCAGCCTGGCTGCCTGTGAAGGAGCGATTCTCGTCGTGGACGCCGCTCAGGGGATCGAAGCCCAGACGCTTGCCAACGTCTATTTGGCGCTGGACAGCAATCTGGAGATCATTCCGGTCATCAACAAGATCGACCTGCCAAGCGCGGAGCCTGAGCGCGTGAAGCAAGAGGTAGAGGACGTCATCGGGCTGGATGCCAGCGAAGCGGTGCTCACCTCTGCCAAAGCAGGCATCGGGATCAAGGAAGTGCTGGAAGCGGTCGTGCAAAAGGTGCCGGCTCCAGAGGGAGATCCGGACGCGCCGCTGCAGGCACTGATTTTCGACTCGTATTTTGACGCGTACAGAGGGGTTATCGCTTCGATCCGCGTCATCAACGGTACGCTTAGAAAAGGCATGAAAATCAAAATGATGGCGACCGGCAAGTCGTTCGAGGTGACGGAAATCGGTACCTCGACGCCGCGCCAGACGCAAGTGGAAGAGCTGACTGTCGGCGACGTAGGCTACGTGGCTGCTTCGATCAAAACCGTTGGCGACACGCGCGTCGGGGATACGATTACCGATGCGGCCCGTCCTGCTGCCGAGCCGCTGCCAGGCTACCGCAAGATCAACCCGATGGTATTCTGCGGCCTGTACCCGATCGAGACGAACGAGTACAACGACCTGCGCGAAGCATTGGAAAAGCTGCAGCTCAACGACGCGTCGCTGCAATTCGAGCCGGAGACGTCGCAAGCGCTTGGCTTTGGCTTCCGTTGCGGCTTCCTGGGACTTTTGCACATGGAGATCATCCAGGAGCGCATCGAGCGCGAGTTCAACATCAACCTGATTACGACGGCTCCGAGCGTTATTTACCGCATTACCCGGACAAACGGGGAAGTGTTCGAGATCGACAACCCGTCGAAAATGCCGGAAGCGCAAAAGATCGAAATGATCGAGGAGCCGTACGTGCTCTCCACCATCATGGTGCCAAAAGAGTACGTGGGCGACGTCATGCAGCTTTGCCAGGGCAAGCGCGGGGAGTTCCTCGACATGCAGTACATGGGGGAAAACCGCGTGCAGCTCAAATACGACATGCCGCTTTCCGAGATCGTCTACGACTTCTTCGACATGTTGAAGTCGGGTACGCGCGGATACGCCTCTTTTGACTACGAACTGGCAGGCTACAAGCCGTCCAAGCTGGTGAAGATGGATATCCTCCTGAACGGCGAAATGGTCGACGCCTTGTCGTTTATCGTGCACAAGGACACGGCATATGCCCGCGGAAAAGTCATTTGCGAAAAGCTCAAGGAGCTGATTCCGCGTCAGCAGTTCGAGGTGCCGATTCAGGCGGCCATCGGGCACAAGGTCGTGGCTCGCGAAACGATCAGCGCCCTGCGCAAAAACGTTCTCGCCAAGTGCTACGGCGGGGACATTTCGCGGAAACGCAAGCTGCTCGAAAAGCAAAAAGAAGGAAAGAAGCGCATGAAGTCCGTCGGCTCCGTCGAGGTGCCGCAAGAAGCGTTTATGGCTGTATTGCGCATGGATGATAAGAAGTAGGCCTGACCTTGTGTCAGGTCTTTTCCATTCGTCGACAAGCGCGCAGCCTGGCGCGACCGGGTTTTTCACCTGTATTTCAAACACGAAGGAGGGGAAGCGTCATGATGCCGCAATCGGTGTACATCCACATTCCCTTTTGCACAAATAAATGCTATTACTGCGATTTCAACTCGTTTGTGACGAACAACCCGCAACTGGTCTGGGACTACCTGGACGCCTTGGGCAAGGAGATGGAGCTGACGTTTCGCGAGCAGCCAGTCCAGGAGGTCAAGACGATCTTCGTCGGCGGAGGCACGCCTACGTTTCTCGACCACGCCCAGATGCGAAAGTTTTTGCAGACCGTCCAGACTCACCTCGGCGCATACTGGACGGACGACATCGAATTTACGATGGAAGCCAATCCGGGGACGACCGACGTGGAAAAGCTGCGGATCATGCACGAGCTTGGCGTCAATCGGCTCAGCTTCGGCGTGCAGTCGTTTGACAATGCCCTGTTGAAGCGGCTGGGGCGGATTCACGACCGGGACGACGTGTACCGTAGCATCGAGAACGCGAAGCAAGTCGGGTTTGCAAACGTGAGCATTGACTTGATGTTCGGCCTGCCGGACCAGACGATGGAAATTTTTCGCGAGACGCTGCACAAGGCTTTCGAGCTGGGGACGACACACTTTTCCGCGTACAGCCTGAAGGTCGAGGAAAATACGCTTTTCCACACGCTCTATCAAAAAGACCAGTTGCCGCTCCCGTCGGAAGAGACGGAGCTTGCGATGTACATGGTGCTGATCGAGGAGATGGAGCGCCACGGCTATCCGCAGTACGAAATCAGCAATTTCGCGAAGCCGGGCTTTGCGAGTAAACATAATAAAACCTATTGGCTCAATCGTGAATACTATGGGTTGGGGGCGGGTGCCCACGGCTACGTGTGCGGGCAAAGACATGTCAACGCCGGGCCGCTTACGATCTACATGCAAAAATGCAAGGAAGGCTTGCCGCGCGTCGAGCAGTTTGCGGTGCCGAAGGAAGATGCGATGGAGGAGCAGATGATTTTGGGGCTGCGCTTGCGGGAAGGGGTCGACCTGGCCGGGTTCGCCTCGCGATTTGGCGTGTCTGCACATGACGTTTTCGGGACGATAATAGAAGAAGAGATTGCCAAAGGCATGCTGGAAGAGCAAGACGGCTGTCTGAAGCTGACCAAACAGGGACTTCCACTCGGAAATGAGGTATTCGCGCGTTTTTTGCGCTAAAATCAGGGCATTGCTGGCGAAATATGTGAGATTTTGACCGTGTATCTCGCTCAAGTCCGTTGACAAATCCTTCTACTATTGATACCTTAGTAAATAGATTTAGCACTCGTTAAGTATGAGTGCTAACAAACGCTCCGAAACAGTGAGCGACAACATCTTTCTTTTCATGCTCAACGGGGAGGCGAGCGACATCCATGTTATCTGACCGTCAACAATTGATTTTGAACGCGATTGTCGATAATTACATTCATTCTGCCGAACCGGTTGGTTCCCGGACGATTTCCAAACGGGAGGACATCGGGTTTTCTTCGGCGACCATTCGCAACGAGATGTCCGACTTGGAAGAGCTGGGGTACTTGGAGCAGCCCCACACGTCGGCAGGGCGAGTTCCTTCTACAAAAGGATACCGTTTTTACGTCGACAATCTGATTCAGCCGCAGGACTTGAGCGAGGCCGAATTGGGCAAACTGAAACAGTTGTTTGCCGAGCGTATTCTCCATTCCGAACAGGTGGTAGAGTACACGGCTCAAATTCTTTCCCAGTTGACCAATTACACGGCAATTGTCCTGGGGCCGGAGATTTTTGAGCATCGGTTAAAACATATTCAAATCGTTCCTCTGAACGAGACACAGGCGGTTGCGATTGTCGTTACGCATACCGGGCGTGTGGAGAACAAGCTGATCGATCTTCCCGAAGGCATTGGCGTAAGCGAAATCGAGCGCCTCGTCAACCTGTTGAATGCCAAATTGACCGATGTGCCGCTGTGGCAGTTGAGACAGCGCGTCTATCAGGAAATATCGGGCGAGATGCGCCGCTATGCGGAGCAGTACGAGGAAATGCTGAAGATTCTCGACAAGTCGCTGACACACGAAGAGGAGCGCGTTTACTTACGCGGTGCGACCAAGATCATGAACCAGCCGGAATTCCGCGACGTAGATAAGGTCAAGGACATTCTGGAGCTTCTGGAGCAAAACGATCAGCTTTTGCACTTGATCGGGATGCCGGGAGAGGGACTTACGGTGCGTATCGGTCAGGAAAACCAGCTAGACGCGATCAAGCAATGCAGTATTATTACCACGTCCTACTCGCTTGGAGGCAAGCCGGCAGGGATGGTTGGAATACTTGGCCCGACGCGAATGGAATATGGCAAAGTCATTTCCGTACTCAATTATTTGGCAGAAGGCTTATCGCGCATGCTGACTTCGCAGTTTGAGAAATAAATGGAGGACGGCTCCGCTGATTTTTTGCCAATCAGGAAAAGAGCCCCCAGGAGGTATCGACGTTGAGCGAAGAAAAAATGACCCAAGATCCGTCTGCCGCAGAAGAGCAAGTCAATGAGGCAGCCGGAGAGCAAGAGACGGCCGAGGTGAACTGGGAGCAGGAAGCAGCCCAGTGGAAAGCGCAGGCGGAGGAACATCAAAACCGCATGCTGCGCGCCATGGCTGACATGGATAACCTGAGACGCCGTGTGCGCAAGGAGCAGGAAGATCTGGCCAAGTATGCTTCCCTGAAAATCGTGGAAGAGCTGCTGCCGGTTCTCGACAACTTCGAGCGCGCGCTTGCTGCCGACAAGGAATCCATGACGGTAGAATCGCTTTTGGAAGGAGTCAACATGGTGTACCGCCAGATGGTGCAAGTTTTCGAAAAAGAAGGCTTGAGCGCCATCGAGGCACAAGGAAAGCCGTTTGACCCGCACGTTCATCAGGCTGTCATGCAGACCCAGAACCCTGAATTTGATTCGGGCGTCGTAGTGGCCGAACTGCAAAAAGGATACATGTTCAAGGACCGCGTCGTTCGTCCGGCGATGGTTCAAGTGAACAAGTAAGCTTGATTTCACCCATTCATTCGATGAGAAAGTGTTAGGAGGACATATTGTATGAGTCGCGTAATTGGTATTGACCTTGGAACAACTAACTCTTGCGTAGCGGTAATGGAAGGCGGCGAACCAGTCGTCATCGCCAACGCCGAAGGAAACCGCACCACTCCTTCTGTCGTCGCTTTCAAAAACGGCGAGCGCATCGTAGGGGAAGCGGCAAAACGCCAGGCGATCACCAACCCTGACAACACCGTTATTTCCATCAAGCGTCACATGGGTACTACCCACAAGGAAACATTGGAAGGCAACCAGTACACCCCTGAGCAAATCTCTGCGATGATTTTGCAAAAGCTGAAAGCAGACGCGGAGGCTTACCTGGGCCAGCCTGTGACGCAGGCGGTGATTACGGTGCCTGCGTACTTCAACGACGCCCAACGCCAGGCAACCAAAGACGCTGGTAAAATCGCCGGTCTGGAAGTGCTGCGCATCGTGAACGAACCAACCGCAGCTGCCCTTGCATACGGTATGGAAAAGACCGAAGACCAAACCGTCCTCGTATATGACCTCGGCGGCGGTACGTTTGACGTTTCCATTCTGGAACTGTCCGACGGCTTCTTCGAAGTAAAAGCGACCTCCGGCGACAACAAGCTGGGTGGAGACGACTTCGACGATGTGATTATCAACTACCTCGTCAGCGAGTTCAAAAAAGAACACGGCATTGATCTGTCCAAAGACCGCATGGCGATGCAGCGTTTGAAAGACGCGGCGGAAAAAGCGAAAAAAGACTTGTCCGGCGTACTGACTACGACGATCTCGCTGCCGTTTATTACAGCAGATGCGACAGGTCCAAAACACTTGGAGATGAACCTGACTCGCGCCAAATTCGAAGAACTGTCCGCTGAACTCGTAGAGCGCACCATGGGTCCAACCCGTCAGGCGCTGAAAGACGCAGGCTTGACGCCAAGCGATATTGACCGCGTCATCCTTGTCGGTGGTTCTACACGCATTCCGGCTGTACAGGAAGCGATCAAGAAGTTTATCGGCAAAGAACCGCACAAAGGCGTGAACCCGGATGAAGTGGTAGCGCTGGGTGCTGCCGTGCAAGCAGGGGTACTGACTGGTGACGTGAAAGACGTCGTTCTGCTCGACGTAACTCCGCTGTCCCTCGGTATCGAAACTTTGGGTGGCGTATTCACCAAGCTGATCGATCGCAACACGACGATCCCGACCAGCAAATCCCAAGTGTTCTCTACAGCCGCTGACAACCAGACTTCTGTAGAAATCCACGTTCTCCAGGGCGAGCGCCAGATGGCTGCCGACAACAAATCGCTGGGCCGCTTCACGCTGTCCGATATCCCGCCAGCGCCGCGCGGTGTTCCGCAAATCGAAGTTTCCTTCGATATCGACGCAAACGGTATCGTGAACGTGCGTGCAAAAGACCTGGGTACAGGAAAAGAGCAACGCATCACCATCACGTCCAACTCCGGTTTGTCTGATGAAGAAATCGAACGCATGGTAAAAGAAGCCGAGCTGAATGCGGAAGCGGACAGAAAGCGCAAGGAAGAAGTCGAAATCCGCAACGAAGCTGACCAGCTCGTATTCACTACCGAGAAGACGCTGAAAGAAGTGGAAGGCAAGGTAGACCAGGCGGAGATCGACCGCGCGAACGCTGCCAAGGACAAAGTGAAAAAAGCGCTGGAAGGCGGCAACATCGACGAAATCAAAGCTGCAAAAGACGAACTGTCCGAGATCATCCAACAAATTTCCGTGAAGCTCTATGAGCAGGCTGCACAAGCGCAGCAAAATGCAGGGGGCGCAGCAGAAGGTCAAGAACCGAAGAAGGACAATGTCGTTGATGCTGACTATGAAGTGGTAGACGAGAAAAAGTAATCACGAAGGAAGCGGGAGGGGAGAGCGATTCTCCCCTCGCTCCCCGCGATGTGACCCCATGGAAGTCAAAGTCACGCAAAAGCTGACTTTGACTTTTTTTCGGGTCTGTCACATGCTATGATAACAGTTGACTGTCATGGGAGTGATATTAGGAGATGAAACGCGATTACTACGAGGTTCTGGGAGTAGCCAAGGACGCGGACGCGGAAGAAATCAAGAAAGCGTACCGGAAGCTTGCCCGCCAGTACCATCCGGATGTAAATAAAGCCGCTGATGCGGAAGAAAAGTTCAAGGAAGTCAAGGAAGCTTACGATGTCCTGTCTGAACCGCAAAAACGCGCGCAGTACGATCGTTTCGGCCATCAGGACCCGAATCAGGGCTTTGGCGGCGGAGGGTTTGACACGTCGGGCATGGGCGGCTTCGGAGACATTTTTGACATGTTCTTCGGTGGCGGCGGCAGACGCGCGAACCCGAACGCGCCGCGCAAAGGGGCCGATCTGCAATTCGGCCTGAGCATTGATTTTATCGACGCGATTTTTGGAAAAGAAACCGATGTGGAAATCCCGAAAGAAGCGGAGTGCGATACGTGCCTCGGCTCCGGGGCCAAACCGGGAACAGGCGTCGAGACGTGCAAAACTTGTCACGGTACCGGGCAGCAGGAAGTGGCAGCGAACACGCCGTTTGGCCGCATCGTCAACCGTCGCGTCTGCTCCACGTGCGAAGGCAAAGGAAAAGTTTTCAAAGAAAAATGCTCCACGTGCCGAGGCAGTGGACGCGTCAAGATACGCCGCAAAATTCATCTCAACATCCCGGCAGGTGTCGATGACGGAGCGCAATTGCGCGTCTCGGGCGAAGGGGAACCGGGAGCCAACGGAGGGCCTCCAGGTGATTTGTACGTCGTGCTGCGCGTGAAAAGCCACGAGTTTTTCGAGCGCGAAGGCAACGATATTTACTGCGAAGTGCCGCTCACTTACGCACAGGCGGCGCTCGGCGACGAGATCGAGGTGCCAACCGTGGATGGCCGCGTGAAGCTGAAAATCCCGGCGGGAACACAGACAGAAACCTTCTTCCGCTTGCGTGGAAAAGGTGTGCCGCACCTGCGCGGCAACGGCCGTGGCGATCAGCACGTCAAAGTGCGCGTCATCACGCCGACAAAGCTCAGCGACAGGCAAAAGGAGCTTCTGCGCGAGCTGGCTGAACTGTCCGGAGAGAAGCCGGGACAGCATGGCGCAGGCGGAGAAGACGAAAGCTTTTTTGAAAAAATGAAACGGGCATTCCGCGGCGAGTAATCGGTCGCGGTTTTGTCCGCTTGCAGTTAAACAAGTTCATCAGGAAAGCAAAAGTGGGGAGTGGTAGATTCGTGAAATGGTCAGAAATCAGTATCCATACAACAGCGGAGGCTACGGAGGCGGTGTCCAGCCTTCTCTATGAAATGGGGGCTAACGGTGTCGTCATCGAAGACCCGGAGGTGCTCTATCGCGAGTGGGATACCCCCTTTGGCGAAATCTACCAGCTCTCTCCTGACGATTTTCCGGCCGAGGGCGTATTCGTCAAAGCGTATTTGCCCGTTGACAGCAGCGAGTTGATTGATGTCGTGGAAGAATTGAAAGAGCAACTGGCGCAACTGACCGACTACGGCCTGGACATCGGCAAGGCGTCGATCGCCGTAAACGATGTTCACGAGGACGAATGGGCCCACGCCTGGAAAAAGTATTACAAGCCTGTGCACGTCTCTGACCGGATGACGATCAAGCCTGTCTGGGAAGAGTATGAGCCGCGCCACCCGGAAGAAATCATCATCGAGATGGACCCGGGAATGGCTTTTGGGACAGGGACGCATCCGACGACGATTCTCTGTTTGCGCGCGCTGGAAAAGTATTTGACAAAAGGCGATCGCGTGTACGACGTGGGAACCGGAACGGCGATTTTGAGCATTGCTGCGATCAAGCTGGGGGCCAAAGACGTGATTGCGATGGACTTGGACGAGGTGGCGGTGCGCTCCGCCCAGGCCAACACCGAGCTGAACGGCGTGAGCGAGCACATCACCGTCAGACAGAACAACTTGCTGGATGGCATCGAGGAGCAGGTGGAGGTCATCGTCGCCAACATTTTGGCGGAAGTCATCTTGCGCTTCACAGACGATGTATTCCGCGTGCTGAAGCCAGGCGGCACGTTCATCGCATCCGGCATTATCGCGGCGCGGGAAGCGGACGTCAAAGCCGCTTTGGTCGCTTCCGGGCTTGAAGTCGTGGAAACCATTTTCATCGACGACTGGGTAGCAATTGTCGCAAAAAAACGATAGAATAGTGAGGTTGGCGAGATGCAACGATATTTTGTCGAGCCACATCTCTTTCATGAGCATGAGCTAACGATTATCGGAGACGATGTTCACCATATCGTAAACGTGATGCGAGCGCGGATCGGGGACGAAATCCTCGTCTCGGACGGAGCGGGCAGATCGGCGCGAGCCAGGCTCGTCAGTTTGTCTGCCAAGGAAGTCCAGGCAGAAGTGATCGAACTGCTCCAGGAAGAGCGCGAACTGCCGATCCGCGTTACCATTGGGCAAGGCATGCCAAAAGGCGAGAAGATGGAGTGGATCTTGCAAAAGGGGACGGAACTCGGAGCGTACTCCTTTTTTCCGTTTTCCTCTGAACGGACCATCGTCAAACTGGACGCCAAAAAAGAAGCGAAAAAGCTGGAGCGCTGGCGCAAAATCGTCAAGGAGGCAGCCGAGCAGTCGCACAGGGCCGTTTTGCCTGAACTGCTCGCACCTGTTTCGTTTCGCGAGGCGCTTGCGGCAGGGCAAGCCTATACGCATGTGGCCATCGCCTATGAAAAGGAAGGCAGTACAACCGTTCATGAGGTGCTGGAGCAGATGTCGGCTGGCGATTCCCTGCTCGTCCTGATTGGCCCTGAAGGGGGCTTTTCCCCGGAGGAAGTAGCCCAGGCGGAGAGCAAAGGATTTTTGACAGTGTCGCTTGGCCCCCGCATTTTGCGCACGGAAACGGCAAGCCAATACGTGCTCGCCGCCGCTTCCTACCAGTTTGAACGAAAAGCTTCATCGCATCGCAAAGGATGAGCGCAAGCGAAAGGAGGAATGGCAATGTCTACCGTTGCTTTTCATACATTAGGCTGCAAAGTGAACAGCTATGAGACAGAGGCGATCTGGCAACTGTTCAAGGCAGAAGGCTACGAGCGAGTCGACTTTGAACAGGACGACGCCGATGTTTACGTGATTAATACTTGTACCGTTACGAATACAGGTGATAAAAAGAGCCGTCAAGTCATCCGCCGCGCGATTCGCCGCAACCCGGACGCGATTGTCGCGGTAACCGGCTGCTATGCGCAAACATCTCCCAGCGAGATCGCGCAAATCCCGGGCGTGGATATCGTCGTGGGAACGCAAGGCCGCGAGAAGCTGACCGAATACGTCAAGCAAATTCAAGCCGAGCGCAAGCCGATCAACGCGGTTGGCAACATCATGAAAGCTCGCGAGTTTGAGGAGCTGGACGTCCCGAACTTCACGGACAGAACCCGCGCCTCGCTGAAAATTCAGGAAGGCTGCAACAACTTTTGCACGTTTTGCATCATTCCGTGGGCGCGCGGCCTGATGCGCTCCCGCAAGCCGGAGAGCGTTGTCGAGCAGGCGAAAAAGCTGGTGGAAGCAGGCTACCTGGAAATCGTTCTGACCGGGATTCATACAGGCGGATACGGCGAAGACCTGGAAGACTACAACCTGGCCAAGTTGCTGGTCGACTTGCATCAGGTGGATGGGCTCAAGCGCATCCGCATCAGCTCGATCGAGGCGAGCCAGATTACCGATGAAGTCATCGAAGTCATCAACAATTCCGACCGCGTCGTACGCCATCTGCACGTGCCGCTGCAGGCGGGCGACGACGAAGTGTTGAAGCGCATGCGCCGCAAGTACACAACGGCTGAGTTTTACGAAAAAATGGTGAAAGTGCGTGAAGCGCTGCCGGGTGCGGCGATCACCACAGACGTCATTGTCGGCTTCCCGGGCGAGACCGAGGAGCAGTTCATGAACGGCTACAACTTCATCAAAAAAATCGGCTTTGCGGAGCTGCACGTATTCCCGTACTCGATGCGGACAGGTACGCCAGCCGCCCGGATGACCGATCAGATTCCGGAAGAGGAAAAACACGAGCGCGTAACGAAATTGCTTGAGCTGAACCAGGAGCTGACCATGGCGTACTCCAAGCAATTCGTCGGCGACGTGCTGGAAGTGATTCCAGAGCGCCCGTTCAAAGATGCGCCGGACAGCGGCCTGTTGATGGGCTACTCTGACAACTACCTGAACGTCGTGTTCCCTGGCGACGAGAGCATGATCGGAAAAATTTGCAAGGTCAGACTGGACAAACCAGGCTCTGAATATTGCCAAGGGACTTTTGTCCGCGTCGTTGAGACGGAGCTGCTGCCTTATTTGAAGGAGCGAGCCATATGAAGGAGATATCGGCAGGAGGCGTAGTCTATCAGTTGCAAGACGGACAGCACATGCTTCTTTTGATCGAAGACCGCTATGGCAAAGTCACGCTGGCAAAAGGCAAGCAGGAAATCGGCGAGACGATTGAAGAAACCGCTTTGCGTGAAGTGTTGGAGGAGACAGGAGTCGCAGGGCGTCTCGACGCCAAGCTGGACATGATTACCTACGTCTACACGCATCCGGTGACGGGGGAGTCCGTCGACAAGGAAGTCCACTATTATCTGGTGGAAGCCTACAATACAGAGATTACAGTGCAACTGGAAGAAATCAACGATGTTCATTGGCATCCTGCCAAAGAGGCCTGGGAGCTGCAACTGCAGCGCGGATACCGGAACAACGACGACATTTTTCGCCTTGCCTTCCAAAAACTCGGGATTGAGGTGTAGTTTATGCAATTGAACAAATTTATCGACCATACCCTTTTGAAGCCGGAAGCTACGCAGGAGATGATCGACAAGCTCTGCGCGGAAGCGAAAGAGCACGATTTCATGTCTGTGTGCGTCAATCCATACTGGGTGAAGCGTTCTGCCGAGCTGTTGGCGGGTACAGATGTGAAAGTGTGCACCGTGATCGGCTTCCCTCTGGGAGCGAACACGACGGCGGCAAAAGTGGCGGAAACGCGCGACGCGATTGCCAACGGCGCAACAGAAGTCGATATGGTGCTGAACGTCGGCGCCCTGAAATCCGGTGACCTGGAAACCGTGAAGCAGGATGTGGCTGCCGTGAAGCAAGCGGCGGGAGACGTGCTTGTGAAAGTGATTTTGGAGACAGGTCTTCTCACGGACCAGGAAAAAGAAATCGCGTGCAAGCTCTGCGTGGAAGCAGGCGCGGATTACGTGAAAACGTCCACCGGCTTTGGACCAGGTGGAGCAACGGTAGAAGACATTGCTTTGATGCGCAAAACCGTCGGCCCTGATATCGGGGTAAAAGCATCCGGCGGCGTGCGCGACGGCGAGGCAGCTCTCGCGATGATCGAGGCAGGGGCGAGCCGTATCGGTACAAGCTCCGGCATTTCGATTGTGACGGGCGCAAAAGCAACAGGCAGCGGATACTAGCATGCACAAGCAAAGCCTGGCCAAGTAAGGCCGGGCTTTTTCCTACTTTTTTTGCATGAAACGACCGAAACAAAAGAAGACGAGAGGAGAAAGCGGGAGAGGGGTGTGGCAGATGAAAATGGTCACGGGGATCGGTATTCTTCTTGCTTTTTATGGAGTGGGGGTGCTTGCGAGCAAGTGGCTGCATATCCCTTTGCCTGGCAACCTGGTCGGGATGCTCTTGTTGACGCTGGGGCTTGTCACGGGCTGGGTTCGGATGGAGTGGGTAGAGCGGGCGAGCACGTTTCTCGTTCGCCACATGATGCTGTTTTTCGTTCCGATTATCGTCGGGGTGGCCAGCTATTTGAATTTGTTTGCCCAGGCTCCATGGTCGATTGCGCTGTCGATGATTGTAGCGCCGATGCTCGTCATGCTCGTGACTGGCCGCGTCGTCCAGAGCTATTTGCGCCGCCAGCAGCAGAAGAAGACGCAAGCTTCCGTGCCGGAAGGAAGGAGGACGCTGGATGCTTAGCCAATGGTTCGCGATCCTGGTCACGCTGGCGGGCTATCGCGGGGCGATGCTGGTCAACGCCCGCTTTCCCCGCTTGCAGCCGCTGATTGTGGCGGTCGTGCTCGTCTGGGTCATCTGGTGGGCCGCAAGCGGTGACTGGGAAGCTTTTTCTGCCGGAGGACAGTGGATTTCGTTCTGGCTCGGTCCGGCTACCGTCGCGTTGGCGGTTCCGCTCGCCAGACAAATCAGAGAGTTTGCCCACATCTGGCGCGGCGTTTTGCTCGGAGTCTGCGCGGGGTGTGCCGTGGCGATTGCGTCTGTGTATGCGATCCACTGGTGCTTTGGCTCAGACGATATGCTGCTGAAAAGCATGCTGAGCAAATCGGTCACGACGCCGATTGCGTTGGAGCTGGCTGCCTCGATTGGCGGAGTGCCTGCTCTCGCTGCCTTTTTTACCGCACTGACAGGCATGGTCGGAGTGATGATCGCGCGACCTGTCCTCAAATGGGGCCGGATTACAGATGACTGGGCAATCGGGATCGCCGTGGGAACGAGCGCGCATGCGATTGGAACAGCCAGCTTGAACCGGATTTCCCCTGTCCAGACAGCGGCTTCGAGCGTCGCGATGATCGTTGCGGGCGTCGTCACCTCGCTCTACCTCATCCCGTTTTCTTTTTAAGCCATACGGTCGGTGTAGGCGGCTGCCGCTTATCTGGAATGATCCACTGGATGAAGCGGGCAATCTGGGGCACAAACGGCAAGGCGGCCATGGAGCAGATCAGATTGAAGAGCGTCTGCGAATGGGCGATTTGCATCGAAGGGCTTGCCGTTAAAAAGGCGCTGACCTGGGCAAGCTGGGATAAAAAAGGCAAAAAGACAATCGCGCCTGCGACGTTGAAGAGCGTATGGCACCAGGCAACCTGCTTCGAGGCCGTATTCGTTCCGATCGCGGCAATGACAGCGGTGAAGCATGTGCCGATATTGGCCCCAAGCACGATGGCAAGCGCTGTCTCCATGGACAAAATCTGATGGGTGAGCAGCCCCATCGTAATGACGGTCGTCGCTGATCCGCTGTGGATGAGCGCGGTGAAAATGATCCCGGTGACAAGCCCGATCCAGATGGAGTGGCTGCTTTCCAGGAAAAGGGAGCGGAACGTCTCGGACTGTTCCAACGGCTTTGCCATCAGCTTCAACGTATCAATCCCGAGGAAGATCAGGCCGAAGCCCGCAATGACAAGCCCTGTGCAGCGAACGTTCGGGCGGGGCATCAGCCAGAGAGCCACGCCGACGAGCAACATCGGGATGGCAAACGACTCCAGTTTCAATGCGACCAGCTCTGTCGTCACCGTTGTGCCCAGATTGGTCCCGAGGATGATGCCGACTGTCTGGGCGAACTGGATGATGCCCGCATTGGTCAGGCCGATGGTCAGGACGGTTACGGCGCTGGAGCTTTGCAGGACAAACGTGGCGATCAGTCCGACCCAGAAGCTATGGTAGGGCGTGCGGGTGAAGCGCGACATCCATTCTTCCATTTTTTTGCCTGCCAGATTTTGAAATCCGGTCCGCATCGCATACATACCAAGCAGAAAAAAACAGAGCCCGAGCGTAAACGGGGCGAGGATGGAGAACATCACAAGTTGGGTTCCTCCTTCTTGATTACAATAGCAAGCGAGGCTGGCCGTTAAAAACGCGGGGCCAACCGTAAAGGAAGTTACTATAACGCTATGCCTGTACAGGGGCAAGCATGACAAGGAGAGGACTGACTGCATGGCGAGAGTGCTACTGAATCAGCATCGGAAAAAGCGGCTAGAAGCGGGCCACCCGTGGGTTTTTCAGTCGGAAGTATTGGAAATTCAGGGCGAGGTCGTGCCGGGTGAAATCGTCGAAGTGACGAACCACAAAGGACACTTTTTGGCAAAAGGCTACATCAACCCAGCATCGCAAATGATCGTGCGCATTTTGAGCTACGACCCGAACGAAGCGATCGACTATGCGTTTTTCTTGCGCAAAATCAGACAAGCTGCACAGTTTCGCGACAGATTTGTGGACAACCCTCGCGCCTGCCGCGTCATTTACGGCGAGGCCGATTTTTTGCCTGGGCTGATCGTGGACCGCTACGAGGATACGCTGGTCGTACAAGTTCTTTCGCTGGGCATGGAAAAGCGGATCGACTGGATTTCCGATGCGCTCGTGGAAGTGTTTGCGCCGACGGGCATCTATTTGCGCAACGACGTGCCTGTGCGCAAGCTGGAAGGGCTGGCGGAAGGAAAAGGCGTTCTGTACGGAGAATGTCCGCGTGAAGTATTGATCGAGGAAAACGGTCTGAAGTACTATGTGGATATCGTCGAGGGGCAAAAAACCGGATTTTTCTACGACCAGCGGGAAAACCGCGCTTCGATCGCGCCATTGATGAAAGGTTGGGGCGAAAAGCACGGCATTACACTACAGCAGGTAGAAACAGATGGCGAGCAAAAGCTCATGCCCGTCGACAAGCGGGGAAAAGTAGTCAAAAATCCGTTCTGGGACGGGGCAGAGGTGCTGGAGTGCTTCACGCATACAGGCTCGTTCACGCTGAACGCCTGCAAGCACGGGGCGAAAAAAGTGACGGCGCTCGACATCTCCGAGCACGCCATCGAAACGGCGAAGCGCAACATCACCTTGAACGGCTTTTTGCACCGCGTCGAGTTTGTCGTAGCCAATGCGTTTGACTATTTGCGGGAAAACGTGGAGGCGGGCAAAAGCTGGGACGTGGTCATTCTCGATCCGCCAGCTTTCGCCAAGTCGCGTGGCGCAGTCAAAGGCGCCTGCCGCGGTTACAAGGATATCAACCTGAACGGGATGAAGCTCGTCCGTCCGGGCGGTTTTTTGGTCACTGCCTCCTGCTCGTACCATATGTCGCCGGAGCTGTTTTTGGAAACGATCCAGGAAGCGGCCGTCGATGCGAAAAAAATCTTGCGGCTGATCGAGTGGCGCGGAGCCGGGAAAGACCACCCGCAAATCAGCGGGGCCGACGAAGCGCATTACTTGAAGTTCGCCATTTTTGAAGTGCGCGATCGCAAGTAGAAAAAGAAAACAGCGCCGAAGCGTATCTGGCGCTGTTTTTGCGTTCACGTGGAATGGGGTCGCTGCTCGCGCTAGCTGGCTGACATCCGCGCGCCGATTTCGCCAGCCTGCCAGGCTTATTGCGCAAACTGCTTGTCGTTTTTCACCTGCCGGACGAGGTCGAGAGCTTTTTTGAAGCCGAGCTCTTTTCCGAGCAAGACTTGTCCTTCGGCGGGGGTAGCGGCGCGGGCCTGGCTTAATGTTTGCAGCTCGTGGGTCAGCAAATGCTCGATGAGGTAGAGCTGGACCTGGCCGATTTCGCGCTCGCTCTTGCGGTTCCGCTCCCGGAACTTCGCCCGTTGCTGGCTTTCCTCCACATATTTGTCGATGTCATCCTCGAGAAAATGGGAGGCGTTGCAAATAATTTGCCGATAGTCATCCGTCTGGGAGGGAATCGGCCGGATGGTGTGACCGAGGTGAGCGAGCAAAAATTTGTTCAGGACGATGCTGTCCCGCGTGTAGTCGTTGTGAAGGAGCGAGTACTCCCCCAAAAAGGCGCCGTTGTCTTTGTCATAGCTGTGCAGCAGCGTGTACGTGGAGCAATACGTACAGTAAAGCAAGTAGTCTCTCATGGACATCCCTCCAGCAAAATAGCTCCATGACAGGGTTTTTACTTCCCATGATATGACGAAGTTTCGCGGTGGGTGATACTTGCTTCTCTTGTATTTGTCGGTCGGTTTGTGTATGCTAAATGACGAGCTTTTGCACGGTACAAAGTGCAGATGCTGGGCGCGTGCATAGCATAGGAGAGAGATGAAACTAAGGTAGACTCTTTGCCTGCCACAGAGGAAAGGAGCATGGCACGGATGGGAACAGAAAAAATCCGTCTGGGAATTATTTATGGGGGAAAATCCTCGGAGCACGAGGTTTCTTTGCGGACGGCCTTGTCGATCATGAAGGCTGTGGATGCGAATAAATACGAGGTAACGCCAATTTACGTGCAATTGGACGGCTCCTGGGTAAAAGGAGAGGCGCTGGCAGGCCAACTGCCGGAAAAAATCGACGCGCTGCGCTTGACGACAGGCGACCAGGCGATCAACCAGGCAACCGGATCGGGACAGGAACTCATCCCGGCGAGCAAGCCGGCATCGTTGTTTTCCATCGGCCAGCAGGTAGATGTGATCTTTCCGGTCGTCCACGGCCCAAACGGCGAGGACGGCACGATTCAGGGGATGCTCGAGCTTGCCAACCTGCCTTATGTCGGCACGGGCGTCATGGCCTCCGCGGTCGGCATGGACAAATGGATGATGAAAACCGTCTTCGCCCAAGTAGGTTTGCCGCAGGTCAAGTACGTCGGTCTTTTGCGCTCGCAATGGGAGAAAAACCCCGAGGAAGTCGCGGAAAACATCGAGCGCAAACTCGGCTATCCGTGCTTTGTCAAGCCAGCGAACATGGGCTCTAGCGTCGGGATCAGCAAGGCGAAAAACCGTGCGGAGCTGGTGCAAGCGCTCAATCTGGCTGCCCGTTTTGACCGCAGACTGATCGTGGAAGAGTTTGTCCAGGCGCGGGAGCTGGAAATTGGCGTACTCGGCAACGAGGAGCTTGTGACGTCTGTGGTGGGCGAGATCATCGCCGCCAAGGAATTTTACGATTACGAAGCCAAGTACAAGGGAGCGGGCACAGAGTTGTCCATTCCTGCCGTCATTCCCGAGCATGTCGCAGACGGGATCGCCGACATTGCGAAAAAAGCGTTCCAGGCGCTGGATGGTTCCGGGCTCTCCCGCGTCGACTTTTTCTGGGACGAGAAAAATGACAAACTGTACATCAACGAAGTGAACACGATGCCAGGCTTCACGCCGTTCAGCATGTACCCGATGCTGTTTCAGGCAGCGGGTGTCAGCTACAGCGAGCTGATTGACCGCCTGGTGCAGCTCGCGCTCGAGCGCCACGCTGACAAGCAGCGCAACATCGTCGAAGCGGAAGGGTTGGAATAGGCAAAAGGAAAGGTGCTAGCAAATAGCGCCTTTTTCTTTTTCGCCACGCCGCCCGCAAAAAGCCAAAAGCGAACAGCAGGCACACCGGGCTCTTGACCCGAGCACGCCCCCGGCACGCTGCGAGCCGCAGGAGCCATAGCCGCTGCCGCACATGAAACAGCGCCTCCCGTACAGGACGAGAGGCGCTGTTTTTTAATCGCGATTTTCCAGATCGGAGAGCAGCGTCCACAGCTCCATGCCTTTTGACGCTTTGAACAAAAAGGCGTGGCGCTCGTCGCGCAGCGGCAAAAGAGCGGAAAGCGCCTCGGCCTTCGTGGCAACATGCAGCTTGTGGCCGCCGTAGGCATCGTGCAGGTGGCGGCTGTCTTCGCCGACGGTGACGAGCAGCTCGATGCGGTCCGCAATGTCTGTGAGCGCTTGGCCGACCCCCGCGTGCATCTGTGCGCTTTGCGGGCCCATCTCGTACATGTCGCCGAGCACGAGCACTTTTTTGCGGGCGAAAAACAGCTCGGCAAACGTGCGCGCAGCAGCTTCCATCGACGACGGGCTGGCGTTGTAGGCGTCGCTGATGTACAGCGCGCCGTGCCTGGAGGGCACCTGCTCAAAGCGCATGGCGGACAGCTTGACAGTCGACAATGCTTCGACGATCTGCTCGGCGCTCATGCCAAGGCGTCTAGCGATGGCGACAGCTGGCAGGGCGTTCAGCACGCTATGCTTGCCGTGCAGCGGGAGGAAGGCGGAAAAGCGCTCCCCAGAAGCGAAGCAGACGTCAAACTGCGTCCCGCTGTCGGTCGGCTCGATTTGCTCTGCCCACAGGTCACAAGGCTCCTTGACCGAGTAGTACATGATCTCGCCGGAATACAGGTGGGCAATGCGCGGCAAGTACTCCGAATCCTTGTTCAGCAGGACGAGGCCGTCCGGGGCTGTATGCGGCAGCAGCTCTGCCTTGGCGAGCGCAATTTTTTCCCGCGTGCCGAAAAACTCCAGATGCGATTCGCCAATGTACGTAATCACGCTGATTTGCGGCTTGACCAGGCTGGCGAGCAAGTCGATTTCCCCGGCGTGGTTCATCCCCAGCTCCAGGACGGCGGCCTGATGTTCCGGCTCCATTTGTAGCAAGGAAAGCGGCACGCCTAAATGATTGTTCAAGTTTTTATATGTCTTGTAGACAGGGGAGCGCGCTTCGAGTACGTGGGCTACGATGTCCTTCACCGTCGTTTTCCCGATGCTGCCCGTAATCGCGATATGCGGGATCGAAAAGTCTTTCCGATAGGCGGCTGCCAGCTTTTGAAAACCGCGCAACGTGTCGTTGACGAGAATCAGCCCGAACTCATCGGGCAAGCCCGCAGGAATTTTTTCCTGATTGGATACGAGCGCCGCGACTGCTCCTTGCTCGGCTGCTTGCAGCAAAAAGTCGTGGCCGTCCCGAACGCCGCCAGTCAGCGCCACGAATAAAGAACCCGCTTTCAGTTGGCGGGTGTCAAAGTGAACGGATGACAAGACAAGATGCGGGGAGCCTGCCAGCAAGAGTCCTTCTGCATTGATTGTGGCCTGTTCCAGTGCAATTGGTTTCATGTGCACGAACTCCTTTTTCTATTGATCCATGGATCTATCTCCACCGGGAAGCCGACAACGCGAACGTGAAGCTGCGAAGTCGTGTTGTTCACGAACTCGTGAATCCTCGAAGTCATGCTACCACGCGCCCGGGAAGGCCGCAAGACAAAAGTGCGGGACTGGCCGTTGCATTTGCCGCGTGCCGTCCGCTATCATGATACTGTCTGTGCCTTGAAATCGTCGAAGCCATATACATAGCTGAAAGGGGTTGCCAAAATGGAGAAGAGCATTTTTACCCGGATTATGGAGGGCGAAATTCCAGCCCGCGTGGAATACGAAGACGAACAGGTCATCGTCATTCATGACATCGCACCAAAGGCGCGCGTCCATCTGCTGATTATCCCGCGCAAGCCGATTCCGACACTGATGGATGTGACGGAGGAAGATTTGCCGCTGATCGGCCACATTCACCGGGTGGCGCAGACGTTGGCGAAAAAGCTGGAGCTGTCCGGTTTTCGCCTGGTAAATAACTGCGGAAAAGAAGGCGGACAAGAAGTTTTCCACATTCATTACCACCTCTTGTCAGGATTTCACGAATAAAAATGAACTAAAGGTTGACCTTCATTAGTCATCTATCCTATAATGAAGTGTGACAGTCTGTTCGTACCACGATTCAGGCGTCCCACGGTTTTAGCGGAGGGAGGGAAGACAAATGGCAGAAATTCGAGTCAAGAAAAACGAGTCTTTGGATAGCGCACTTCGCCGCTTCAAGCGTGAGAGCGCCAAATCCGGGGTGATGGCGGAACTGCGTAAACGTCGTCACTTTGAGAAGCCTAGCATTAGGCGCAAAAAGAAATCCGAAGCAGCTCGCAAACGTAAGTATTAATGGACGGAGGGCCCATCATGAGTGTAATGGAGCGACTCGATCAAGATATGAAGCAAGCAATGAAAGACAAAGCTGCTCTAAAACTCTCTGTTATTCGCATGGTGAAAGCCGCTTTAAAGAATGAAGAGATTAACAAAGGCAGAACTTTGTCTGAAGACGAAGTGCTGACCATCTTGACTCGTGAGTTAAAACAACGCCGTGAATCCCTCCACGAATTCGAGAAGGCAGGCCGTGAGGAACTTGCCTTAAAATCGCGCGAAGAGATCGACGTGCTCTCCGCTTACTTGCCCGCTCAGCTCAGCGAAGACGAAATTCGCGATATCGTTCGGGAAGCAATTGCCGCCACAAATGCCGCCTCCAAAAAAGAGATGGGCAAAGTGATGGGGGCAATCATGCCGAAAGTGAAAGGCAGAGCAGACGGAACCCTCGTGCAAAAGATTGTATCTGAGGAACTACCATCGTAGACAAGCAACACCTCATATAGATACGAACGAGAAAACTCAGCCAGATGATGGCTGGGTTTTTTCTTTTCCCCCAGAGGAATTTGCGGTACATACGGCTTGCGGCGTGTCAAGGTGCTTGAGCGGTCATCTTATTGACAAAAATCTGAAACAATCTTCCCTCTCCTTCGTATACCTTATTGGGCATAAGTTGAAGCTGATACGAGGAAGGAGGTAAATGCAATGACTGCAACAAGGCCAGCTTTACGCCGTGTGCGATTGCTCTTTTCGTTTCTCTGCCTGATGATGGGGCTTTCGATGTTTTTGGCAGCGCCAGGGACGTTTGCACAGTCTTATCAAAAAGCCGTCTGGATTCCGGTAGACAACACGATTGAGCGCGGCCTGGAGAGCTTCTTGGAGAGAGCTTTCGCGGACGCGCAGGAGCAGCAGGCAGACCTTGTCATCTTGCATATTAATACGCCAGGTGGCGAAGTGGATGCTGCCGACCAGATTGGGCAGCTCATCCGCCAATCTCCCATGCATACCATTGCCTACATTGACAATCAAGCTTTTTCAGCGGGTACCTACATCGCTTTGAATGCCAATGAAATCATTATGACGCCAGGCAGCAGCATGGGGGCGGCGACTCCGATTGACCTGGCAGGCAACGCAGCCGATATCAAGTTCATCTCCGGATGGAGCAAAAAAATGTCGGCGGCCGCCAGCTTGAACAATCGCAACCCTGATGTGGCGCGGGCCATGGTCGAAATGGATACGGAGTTTCCCGGCTTGAAGCCGAAAGGAACGGTGCTCTCGCTCGACGCCCAGCAAGCCAAAACGTTGGGCTACGCGGACCGCGTCGTTTCCGGCAAGGAAGAGCTGCTGGCCAGCCTTGGTGTTCCGGGCGATTCCCTTCAGGTGATCGAGCCGACAGGCGGGGAAAAGGTCGCGCGCTGGGTGACCAGCCCGTACGTCATGAGCCTGCTGTTGGTCATCGGCCTGGTAGGAATTGTGGTTGAGCTGTTTGCACCCGGCTTTGGGGTCGCGGGTACGATCTCTTTGGTTTCCTTCGGCCTGTATTTCTTCGGTCATTATGTGGCAGGCTTTGCAAACTGGCTGCACATCGGTCTGTTTGTCATCGGAATTTTACTCATGATCTTGGAAATATTCCTGCCAGGCGGTATCGTCGGAGCGATCGGGTTTATCAGCATCGTGACCGGCCTGGTGATGGCTGCCTACGACACGCAGCAAGGGCTCGCCTCGCTGGGGCTCGCGGCAATCGTCACGGCTCTGGTGGCATTTCTGCTCATCAAACGGTACGGCGTCAAAGGTCTGCTTGGCAAATTCGTTCTCGGCGACGCGCAGCGCAACGAGGAAGGATATGTGGCGCCGAAGGACCAGCGTGACCTCGCAGGGAAAACAGGTGTTGCCCTGACGCCTTTGCGTCCGGCTGGTGTCGTGAAAGTGGATGGAAAACGCGTCGATGCGGTTTCGGCCGGAGGCTTTATCGACGCCGGAACGGCGATTGTCGTCGTGCAAGTGGAAGGCACGCGCGTCGTCGTAGCCGAACAAGAATAAAGGAGTGAACTGCACATGTTGGAAAGTGGATTGATACCTCTCATATTTATGGTGGCGGTCGCCATCGTAGCTCTCTCGATTTTCTTCTCGTTTGTTCCCGTGATGCTCTGGATTTCCGCGCTCGCCTCGGGCGTGAACATCGGGATTATTACGCTCGTCGCCATGCGCCTTCGCCGCGTCGTTCCGTCGCGCATCGTAAATCCGCTCATCAAGGCGCGCAAAGCTGGCTTGCAGTTGGATACAAACCAGTTGGAGAGCCACTACTTGGCAGGCGGTAACGTAGACCGTGTCGTGGACGCATTGGTAGCCGCGCAGCGCGCAGATATTCCGCTCGGCTTTGAGCGCGCCGCAGCGATTGACCTGGCAGGGCGCGACGTCTTGGAAGCGGTACAAATGAGCGTGAACCCGAAAGTTATCGAAACGCCAGTCGTAGCAGCCATGGCCAAAGACGGTATCGAGCTGCGCACAAAAGCAAAAGTAACGGTACGCGCCAACATTGACCGTCTGGTCGGTGGTGCGGGGGAAGAAACGATCATCGCCCGCGTCGGGGAAGGGATTGTTTCGACAATCGGTTCGTCCGCGAGCCACAAGGACGTATTGGAAAATCCGGACCTCATCTCCAAAACCGTACTGAACAAAGGTCTGGATGCAGGAACGGCATTCGAAATTCTCTCCATTGATATCGCGGACGTCGATGTAGGCAAAAACATCGGGGCGCAACTGCAAACCGACCAGGCCGAAGCCGACAAGCGCATCGCCCAGGCAAAAGCGGAGGAGCGCCGCGCGATGGCGGTTGCCCAAGAGCAGGAAATGATCGCTCGCGTACAGGAAATGAAAGCGAAAGTAGTAGAGGCAGAGGCACAGGTTCCACTTGCTTTGGCAGAAGCGCTGACCAGCGGCAAAATGGGCGTCATGGATTACTACAACCTGCAAAACATTGCAGCCGATACGCAAATGCGTCAATCGTTCGGGCATCCAGGAGACAAACAGGACCCTGCCTCGCCTGACAAGAAAGAGTAAGGGCGATCGCCATGGACGATCTCTTGGATCTCCTCTTTGACTTGTTTGGCTGGCTTCTGCCTCTGATTGGAAAGTACTGGTTTATCATTTTGGGCTACATCGGCTACAAGCTGCTTGGATTGGGCGGCAAAGGAAATGGCAAAGGGAAGAAGATGTCGCAAGGGAGACCGAACCGCCCCCTTACGCCTGTCGAGACGCCATGGGCTAGGCAAGAGCCTGCTGTGACGGAGGAGCGGAAAACGGTGCGAGCCTCCGCCAAATACGAGCCGATGGACCGAGACACAGAATCGATGGAAGGCGTCGGAGTGGAGCAGGAATGGGCATTTTCGGAACCTGTACGCGCTTCGACAGGCTCCGCGATTCGCCTGTCCGCGGCGGCGGCACAGTCGGCTCCACAGCGAGCGAAGCCGCAGCCTGCCAGCACCGTCGATCCGCGTGAAGGCATGAAGTGGGCGCTGATTTTCGGCGAGCCGCGCTCCAAAGCGCCATACTTCGCCGAGCGCTCTCGCAAATCGGCCAAGTAGCGGCCAAGCGAAAACAGGTGAACGTCATGTTCGCCTGTTTTTTTGTACAGATAAAAATTTCTAAGATTCTTATCCAGTATAAGGGCAACTAAGGCTGCGCCAAGCCATTGGCGCAGCCAAGTTTTCTAATTGCGTTTGTCGAAAACTTGGGCTTGTGTCCATCAAGGCGGTTGACTATCCTGAAAGTATAGAAATTTGTTCCAATAAAGATAAGGGGTAGTGGACAAGCAATGAATCAGCAAATCTTTGAGCAAATGGGGCGCTTTCGCCAAAAAGTGATTCGGCTTGCCATTTTTGAAAAGAAATCCATCTACGAAACGGCCATTGCTTGCGGGTGCTCCGCGGAAAAAGTAAAGCGCGTCTTGAAAAAATGGAAGGTGCTTACACGAAGCGAACGACAGTTGTCCGCCTTCCTTGAGAAAGAACAGCAGCGATAGGCCTCTGGCACTTGGGACTCCCGAGTGACGGAGGTCTTTTTTTGGTTGTCCACGCCCCTTTTCGCAAAAAAATCTGCCCCCTCTTTGGAAATGCGAAAGCGCAGGTTTTCGTATGAATGCCGCACAGTTCGCTCGCATACGCATAGGTAAGAATGATATTGCACCAGATGCCCGGAAGCGATTTTGGCATGACCCGTTGTAGAAAACAAGGCGCGTGCGCCAGTAGAAGGGGGGCTTATCCATGAAGCGTTGGAGCCGCCGTCTGCGCCAGTTGGCCGGAGGTGTGTTGGATCTGCCGCAAGATGTGGTCCTGGAAGTCCCGCGCATTACGATGATCGGTCACTTGCAAATGTACATAGAGAATCATCGCGGTGTTCTGCATTTCAGCGAACATGAGCTGCGCTTGCTGTTGACAAACGGGCAGATGATTGTCTCAGGCGAACAGCTTGTCATAAGAGCGATTTTGCCGGAAGAAGTGCTACTCGAAGGAAGAATTGGCGGGGTCAAATTTTTGGAGACGGGGCCGCAGGGCTCGTAGCACAAAGAAAGGTGGAGACGGCACATATGCGAAACGGACTCAAGGAATGGGTAGATGGACACATCACCATCACCGTACGGGGTAAGCGTTTTGAGCGTTTGCTGAATATGGCCGTACGGGATGGCATCCGAATCTGGAATATTCGCAGGGTCGGTTCGGAGGTGAGCCGCTGCGATATACTGATTCGCGACTATTTTCGCCTGCGGCCGCTGTTGAAGGAGACAGGCTGTCGCAGCCATGTGGAAAACAGGGACGGCCTGCCTTTTTGGCTCTTGCGCGTGCGCAGGCGCGCGGGACTGGCTATTGGCGCGGTTTTGTTTTTTATCGGATTGTACATGCTCTCCTCGTTTGTCTGGAGCGTCGAGGTGACCGGAACCAAGCATATTGATCCGGCGCGGGTGATTAAAGCCGCCGATCAGATCGGGATTAAAGAAGGGGCCTGGAAGGTCAAACTAAAGGAACCGCTGCTTTTGCAAAAAGAGCTGTTGAGCCTGCTGCCGGAAGCGGCCTGGGTCGGCATCGACATCCAGGGCACGAAGGTCAGGCTGCAAGTGGTGGAGAAGGAAGCGCCTGTCAAGCCGCTAGCGACGGGGCCGCGCCATCTCGTGGCGAAAAAGCGCGCGGTCATCCACAAAATTCTCCCCGAAGTGGGCAAAAGCCAGGTGACGAACAACCAGCTCGTCGAAAAAGGCCAGGTGCTTATCTCGGGCATTATCGGCAACGAAGAGCGCCAGCAGGCTGTTTCGGCGCGCGGCAAGGTGCAAGGGGAGGTCTGGTATGTCAGCAACACCTCGGTGCCGCTGAAGCAAACGCTCTACCGCTTGACCGGAGAGCGCCAGGAGCAGCAGTACTTGCTGGTGGGGCCGTACGCGATCCAGGTGTGGCCGTTCAACAAGGAAGGGTTTGCCGACGCCCAGACCGAAGAAAAACGGTACGTCCCCTCTTACGCCGGGTACACGTCGCCGATCGGCTGGAAAACGGTCACGTACACGCAAATCGAGCCGATTACGAAGCAATTGAGCGCAGAAGAGGCGACGGAGATAGCGAAAAAATTCGCCAGAGCAGACATTTTGCAAAAAGCTGGTAAAGATGCGTTTATTCAGGACGAAAAAGTTTTGCACGTCACCGCAGAGAATGGTAAAGTTTACGTAAGCATTCATTTTTCCGTCATTGAAGAAATTGCCGTTGAACAGCCGATCATCCCCCAGGCACCCGTGAACAATGGCAATCCGTGACGTCATATTGCTGATAACCGTTGCAAGGAGATGGAAGCCTGTTGCACGTACAAGATGAGGTAAGAATCCCGTTTTCAGACGCATCTGAGGCCTTGTTGTTGTTTGGACCGCACGACGCGTACCTAAAGCTGATCGAGGAAAAAAGTCCTGCCCGAATCATGACCCGCGAAGGCGAACTGGTCATTAGCGGCGACAAGCCGGAAGTGGATAAGCTGACGGAGCTGATTGGCATTTTGCTGCAGCTAATCCGCAGAGGAATTGCACTGTCCGAGCGCGACATTTCGTATGCGATGATGCTCGTCGGCCGGGGAGAAGCAGCGCAACTGCTGGATGTTTATGATGAGGAAGTGGCACGCACCCAGCGCGGAAAGGTGATCCGGGCCAAAACGCTCGGCCAGCGGCACTATTTGTCGGCGATCAAGAAGCACGACATCGTCTTCGGAATCGGGCCTGCCGGAACGGGAAAAACGTATTTGGCGGTGGTTACGGCAGTGACCGCGTTGAAAAATGGACGTGTCAAACGGATCGTTCTTACCAGACCGGCTGTGGAAGCGGGAGAGAGCCTTGGATTTTTGCCTGGCGATCTGCAGGAAAAGGTAGACCCGTATTTGCGTCCGCTCTATGACGCCTTGTATGACATGCTTGGCACCGAGCAGGTGGCCAAGATGATGGAGCGCGGACTGATTGAAGTCGCTCCGCTGGCGTACATGCGCGGTCGTACTCTAGAAGACTCGTTCGTCATTTTGGACGAGGCGCAAAACACCACTCCCGAGCAAATGAAAATGTTTTTGACCAGGCTTGGGTTCGGGTCCAAAATGGTGATTACGGGTGACGTGACACAGGTTGACCTGCCCAAAGGCAAAAAGTCCGGACTGCGCGAAGCGGAGCGGATTTTGAAACGGATACCGGACGTAGCCTTCATCCATTTCCAAGAAGGGGATGTCGTGCGACACAGCCTGGTGCAAAAAATTATCGCGGCCTATGCCAAGGAAGAAGCCGATCACGGCTATTGATAAATCGCGTTTGCAAAAAAAGGAGATTGTTCATCTGTGCTATCTGTAGAAATCCTCCATGAAGAAATCGAACCGCTTGATGAAAGCCTGCAAAAACTGCTGACCGACTGTCTCGAAGCATGCGCAAAGCTGGAGGACGTACAGGGAGAAGTAGTCGTTACGCTGGTCACCAACGAGCGGATTCACGAGCTGAACCGCGACTATCGCGGTGTGGATCGTCCGACAGACGTTTTGTCTTTCGCCATGAACGAACCGGGTGAGGGCGAAATGGAAATCTTCTTCGACGAGAGCGAAGCGGACGAAGTTCCAAATATGCTTGGAGACATTATCATCTCCGTGCAAAAAGCGCGTGAGCAAGCTGAGGATTACGGCCACTCCTTCGAAAGAGAGCTGGGCTTTCTCGCTGTGCATGGCTTTCTCCATCTGCTCGGCTACGATCACGGTACGCCGGAAGAGGAGAAAGAAATGTTTTCCCGTCAAGAAAAAGTATTGGAGCAAATCGGCTTGACGAGGTAGGAGATCACGTTGAAGGAATTCCGGAGAATGGCGAAAAGCTTCGGCTACGCCTTGCAAGGAATCGGGCACACCGTAAAGACACAGCGAAACATGCAAATCCACGTAGCCGCTGCTGTAATCGTACTGGCGGCGGCCTGGTGGCTGCACATCCCGCGCAGCGATGTTTTGCTGGTCTTTTTTTCTATCGGCCTTGTCTTTTCGCTGGAGCTGGCGAATACGGCTGTAGAGGCAGTCGTCGACCTCGCCTCTCCAGACTGGCACGAAAAAGCGAAAATCGCCAAAGACGCGTGCGCAGGGGCTGTGCTGGTGGCGGCGATTTTGTCTGTCATTATCGGCATGGCTGTCTTCGGGCCGCCTTTGCTGCAAAAAATAGCGGGCTAGCCTGCGGCATGTCCCAGCCAGACGTTTGACAGGCCCCGAATAGACGACTGACCGGACGAGCCTTTTTGGGAGGCCATGAAGTCTGGTCTCTTGGCGTCTCTTCGTCAGGGGGCAGGCGCGTTTTTTCCGGTTCGCGAAAAATCGTGGTAGAGACTACGTATAAGAGGAATGATGAGAATGGATAAACAAGCGTTACTGGCGAAAGCCATCGAAGCAAGGGAGCTGGCGTACGTGCCGTACTCCAAGTTTCAGGTAGGAGCGGCGCTGTTGTGCGAGAGCGGCAACGTATACCTCGGCGGCAATATCGAAAATGCGGCGTACTCGCTGTGCAACTGCGCGGAGCGTACCGCCCTGTTCAAGGCGTTTTCCGAGCGGGATCGCACCTACAAGGCGCTGGCGGTGGCAGCAGATACGCCAGGGCCGGTGTCTCCGTGCGGCGCTTGCCGTCAGGTGATCGCCGAGCTGTGCCCGCAGGACATGCCGGTGTATTTGACCAACCTCAAAGGGGACGTGGAGGAAACGACAGTATCTGCCCTGTTGCCAGGGGCATTTTCCAAGGAGGATTTACGTGGATAACCGCAAGACCAAAAAGTCATTCAAATCAGGGTTCGTCTCGATTGTCGGCAGACCGAACGTGGGCAAATCGACGCTCTTGAACCACATCGTCGGCCACAAGATCGCGATCATGTCGAACAAGCCGCAAACGACGCGCAACAAAATTACCGCCGTGCATACGACGGAAGACGGGCAGATCATCTTCCTCGATACGCCGGGCATTCACAAGCCGCAATCCAAGCTCGGTAACTACATGGTTTCGGTTGCGGAAAACACGCTGAACGAAGTCGATCTCGTGCTGTTTGTCGTCGACGCGACCGAAAAGCGCGGCGCAGGTGACGACTACATCATCGAGCGGCTGAAGCAAGTCAAGACCCCGGTATTTTTGGTCATCAACAAAATCGACAAGGTGCATCCGGAAGCTTTGCTGCCGATCATCGACGACTACCGCAAGCTGTACGATTTCAAGCAGATCGTTCCGATCTCGGCGCTTCAGGGCAACAACACCAGTTCGTTGACCGAAGCGATCATGGGCGAAATGGAAGAAGGCCCGATGTTCTACCCGGCCGACCAGGTGACCGATCACCCGGAGCGCTTTGTCGTAGCGGAGCTGATTCGGGAAAAAGTGCTGCACCTGACACGCGAGGAAGTGCCGCACTCGATCGCCGTCGTCGTGGAAGAAATGAAGCGCGGCGAAAACGGGAAAACGCTGTACATTTACGCTGCGATCTACGTCGAGCGCGATTCGCAGCGCGGCATTTTGATCGGGCAAAAAGGCCAGATGCTCAAAGAGATCGGCCGACGGGCGCGTAAGGACATCGAGCGTTTGATGGGCGATCAAGTGTTTTTGGAGCTGTGGATCAAGGTGAAAAAGGACTGGCGCAACCAGGAGCGCATGTTGCGTAACTTCGGCTTTTTTGACGAGGAATAACAGCCGGGTCAGTGTCCTTCGTTTTCATTCGTGTTAATTTTTCCAAGGCATAGAATAACGGGCGCAGGTGATTCTAAGAAGGAAGTGGAGAGACCCGATACAGGAAAGGATGATGCTCCATGCTTCGTGACTTTTCTTGGAGAGTTTTCGCTTCAACCGGTGACATCCATGCTTACCTTCTCTACCGCGATCACCATCAGGCAGACGGCTCCTCGGAAGACGCGCTGCTTGATCTCGCCCAGGAAGAATTGGGTGACTCGCAGGCATGCTTGTAAAGTGGGAAGGGATTGTCATTCGCAGCGTGGACTACGGCGAGTCCAGCAAAGTGGTGACGTTGTTTACCCGGGAGAACGGCAAGCTTGGCGTGATGGCGCGCGGTGCAAAAAAGACCAAGAGCCGTCTTGCCGCCGTCTCCCAGTTGTTTTCGCACGGCTACTTTCTGTGCAAAGCAGGACCCGGAGCAGGAATGCCTGATTTGTCACAGGGGGACATACTGGATTCGTTTCGGGATATGCGGCAGGGCCTCACGGCGACGGCTTATGCCGCTTACATAGCGGAGCTTTTGGATCGATTGACACACGAGAGGGAGCCGAATCCTTTTTTGTTCCAGTTGCTCCTTCAGACGTTTCGCTACTTGGATGAAGGGGTGGACCCGGAAATTCTTTGCCGCATTTTCGAGATGAAGATGTTGAGCGTGGCCGGAATCTCCCCGCAGTTGTCAGCTTGCGCGAACTGCGGACAGCAGCGGGAGCCGTACGCGATCAGCGTGTCGCAGGGGGGACTGTTGTGTCCGTCCTGTCAGCCTTTTGATCCGTATGCTTTGGCGGTTACGCCCTCTACCTGGAAGCTTTTGCGGCTGTTCCAGGTCTTTGATTTGGAGCGGCTCGGCGATATCGAGGTGAAGCCGGCGACGCGCAGCCAGCTCAAGCATGTCATCCGCAGCTTCATGGATGAGCACCTCGATCTGCGGCTGAAAAGTCGCGCCTTTCTGGAACAGCTTGAGCGAATGGAAAGGATGGCGCAGCCGGACAGTGACTGATTGACATCCGATTTTCTTTTCGTTATGATAGGTAGCAAACTTACATATCGAAATGTTGCCATGAAGGAAAAGAGTAGTCGGCCACTGTGTGCCAGTAGCGAACCGGGGACGGTGCAAGCCCGGTCACCATGCTGATGAAGGGCGTTCCGGAGCAATTTGATCTTGACAAGGTGGGCGAAGAACTTTTTCGCCAAGTAGGGTGGAACCGCGAGAATCCTCTCGTCCCTACACTGTTGTGTTTCGACAGTGTAGCGGCGGGAGGTTTTTATTTTTGGAGGAGGAAAAAGCATGAAAATGACATTTCAAGACATCATTTTGACGCTGCAAAACTTTTGGGCGAAGCAAAATTGCCTGATCGTGCAGCCGTACGACGTGGAAAAAGGGGCGGGGACACTCAACCCGATGACATTTTTGCGCTCCATCGGCCCTGAGCCGTGGAATGTCGCTTATGTGGAGCCTTCCCGTCGCCCGGCGGATGGCCGCTACGGCGAAAACCCGAACCGCCTGTACCAGCACCACCAGTTCCAGGTCATCATGAAGCCGTCGCCGGACAACATCCAGGAGCTGTATCTGGAAAGTCTGCGTGAGCTCGGCATCGAGCCGCTGGAGCACGACATCCGCTTCGTGGAGGACAACTGGGAGCACCCGGGTCTGGGCGCGTGGGGGCTCGGCTGGGAAGTTTGGCTGGACGGCATGGAAATCACCCAGTTCACCTACTTCCAGCAAGTGGGCGGCCTGGAGTGCAAGCCGGTAGCGGTCGAGCTGACGTACGGCTTGGAGCGGCTGGCTTCCTACATTCAGGAAAAAGAAAACGTGTTCGACCTGGAATGGTGCAACGGCTTCACGTATGGAGACGTGTTCCTGCAGCCGGAGTACGAACACTCCAAATACACGTTCGAGCTGTCTGACACAGACATGCTGTTTACCCTCTACAACACGTACGAAGCAGAGGCAAAACGACTGATGAAGGAGCGTCTCGTCTACCCGGCGTACGACTATGTGCTGAAATGCTCGCACACGTTCAATCTGTTGGACGCCCGCGGCGCGATCAGCGTGACCGAGCGTACAGGCTATATCGCCCGCGTCCGCAATCTGTCGCGTGAAGTAGCGCAAACGTACTACGCGGAGCGCGAGCGTCTCGGCTTCCCGCTGCTGAAAAAAGCAGGCGGACAAGAGGAACAGACGGCACAGGTGAAGGGAGAGGATACAAATGAGTAAACGCGATTTGCTCGTAGAAGTTGGTCTGGAAGAAATGCCAGCGCGGTTTGTGGCACTGGCAGCATCGCAATTCAAGGAAAAAGTGGAAAAATGGCTGACGGCAGAACGCGTGCCATTTGACCAGATTACGGCGCTGGAAACGCCGCGCCGCTTTGCCTTGCTGATCCACGGCCTTGCGGAAAAGCAGCCGGATCGCAACGATGAAGCGAAAGGTCCGGCCAAAAAAATCGCCCAGGACGAAGCGGGCAACTGGACCAAGGCAGCGCTCGGCTTTGCGCGCAGCAACAACGTCGACCCGAACGACCTGTACTTCAAGGAAGTAAACGGCGTGGAGTATGTACATGCGAGAAAAGCGGAGGCAGGCAAGGCGACGACGGAAATTTTGCCGCAGCTCGCCGATGTGATCGCGGGCATGAGCTTCCCGAAAAACATGCGCTGGGGCGCAAGAGATTTGAAATACGTTCGTCCGATTCGCTGGCTCGTTGCCCTGTTTGGCGAAGAGCTGATTGACCTGGAAATCGCAGGCGTCAAAAGCAGTCGCATCTCCCGCGGCCATCGCTTCCTGGGCACAGAAGTGACGTTGAACAACCCGGGCGAGTACGTGAGCAAGCTGGCCGAGCAGCACGTCATTGTCAATCCGGAAGAGCGCCGGGCGTTGATCGTGGAGCAAATCCGCCGTTTGGAGCAGGAGCATGGCTGGACGATTCCGATGGATGAGGGGCTGCTCGATGAAGTCGTGCACCTCGTGGAGTATCCGACCGTACTCTACGGCACGTTTGAAGAACAGTTTTTGACGATTCCGCGCGAGGTACTGGTCACCTCCATGCGCGAGCATCAGCGCTACTTCCCGGTGGAAAACGCACGGGGCCAACTGCTCAACCACTTTGTCACCGTGCGCAACGGCGACAGCCGCGCGCTGGAGAACGTCGCAAAAGGAAACGAAAAAGTGTTGCGTGCCCGTCTCTCTGACGCCCGCTTCTTCTATGTAGAGGACCAGAAGCTGTCCATCGAAAGCTGCCTGAAGCGCCTGGAGACGATCGTGTTCCATGAAGAGCTGGGAACGATCGGCGACAAGGTGCGCCGCGTTCGCAAAACGGCAGGGCTGATCGCAAGCAAGCTCGGCGTCACTGCCGAAGAAGCCAAGCAAGTAGACCGCATCGCCGAAATCGCCAAGTTTGACCTCGTGACGAACATGGTCGGCGAGTTTCCTGAGCTGCAAGGCATCATGGGTGAAGATTACGCCCGCAAGGCAGGCGAGTCCGACCTCGTGGCGCGCGGCGTGTTCGAGCACTACTTGCCGCGCTTTGCCGGGGACCTCATGCCTGCCTCTGCCCAAGGCGCGATCGCGAGCATGGCTGACAAGCTCGACACGATCGTCGGCTGCTTCTCCATCGGCATCGTGCCGACAGGCTCCCAAGACCCGTACGGCCTGCGCCGGATGGCGGCGGGAATCGTCGCCATTTTGCTGGAACGCAACTGGCAACTGTCTTTGGACGAACTGTGGGATGCGGCGCTGGAAGGCTATGCGGCACAGGGCGTAAGCAAACGTACCGTGGAAGAAGTGAAAAAGGACTTGGTCGACTTCTTCGCTCTGCGCCTGAAAAACGTCCTGCAGGAAAACGGAGTCCGCTACGATGTGGTGGATGCCGTGCTGAGCGCAGATTTGACGCGGGTGCCTGAAGTGCTGGCAAAAGCGAAGGCATTGATGGCGACTGTCTCGGCCGAAGACTTCAAGCTGATCGTCGAGCAGTTTAACCGGGTGAACAACCTGGCGCAAAAAGCGGAAGCGGACAGCGTGGACGAAGCGCTGTTTGCCGAAGAAGCCGAGCGCAACCTGTATCAGTCTTACCAGTCCGTCGAAAGCGAAGTGCAGGGACTCGCCGATCAGGAGAAAATTTTGGCGACGCTCTCCACGCTGCGCGAGCCGATTCAAGGCTTTTTCGACAAGGTGATGGTCATGGCGGAAGATCAGGCGGTTCGCGCCAATCGCCTGGGCTTGCTGCTTCGCATCTCCCGTCTTTTGAACGGCTACGCCGACTTTGCAAAAATTGTGTTTGCGTAAAAAACAAATAGGCTGGTGCCTCCGTCTTAAAATGAGACGGGGGCACCTTTTTTCCGCGCGAAAGAAGGAATATCCGGTCGAATAGAGTAATACTAGGAAGAGGTAAAGACAGAACCGGGGTGATTGGTCATCGAGCTTACCAAGCGTCAAGAGCAGATCTTACAGATAGTGAAGGATGACGGACCGATTACAGGGGAGCATATCGCGGAGCGTCTCAATCTGACTCGCGCTACGTTGCGCCCTGATCTTTCCATCCTCACGATGTCAGGATATTTAGAAGCCAGACCTCGGGTCGGGTATTTTTATGCCGGCCGACCTGCAAGCTCCGTCATTAGTGAACGGCTTCACAAGCTTATTGTCAATGACTACAAGGCAGTGCCAATCGTAGTTTCCGAGTCCGCCTCCGCTTACGATGCCATCGTGACCCTCTTTCTGGAGGATGTCGGGACGTTGTTCGTTGTCAACCAAAAAGGGTATTTAGCTGGCGTCATCTCACGCAAGGACCTTTTGCGCGCTTCCCTCGGCAACAAGACGCTGGAGGATGTGCCAGTCAGCATCATCATGTCGCGGATGCCGAACATCATCACCTGCGGGCCAGAGGAAACCTTGTACGCGGCAGCGAAAAAGCTGATTGATTTCCAGATCGATTCCTTGCCTGTCGTGCGACCCAGTGACGAAGATCCGAAGCAGATGGAGTTGATGGGACGGGTTACGAAGACGACGATCGCCAAAGCATTTGTAGAACTGGGCAGCGAGCCGAAAGTGTAGGAGGAGAATGGATGCAAGGTAACCAACAAGGACAGCTCATCTACGTGGTCTCAGACTCCATCGGCGAAACGGCCGAGCTGGTCGTTCGCGCTGGAGCCAGCCAATTTGACCGTTTTTTGTTTGATGTGCAAAAGTATCCCTACATAGAAGACAAGGAATCCATCGACGAAATCATCGCTTCCGCCAAGGAATCGAAAGCGATGATCGTCTTTACTCTGGTAATCCCGGAGCTGAACGCGTACATTACCCAGCAAGCGGCCCTGCACGGCATTCCTGCGATTGATGTGATGGGCCCGCTCATGCACACGCTACAGGGCATGCTCAAGGAGCCGCCGACAGGCAAGCCAGGGCTTGTGCGTCGACTGGACGAGGAGTACTTCCGCAAGGTGGACGCGATCGAGTTCGCCGTCAAATACGACGACGGCCGCGACCCGCGCGGGCTTTTGCGCGCGGACGTCGTTTTGATCGGGGTATCGCGCACCTCCAAGACACCGCTCTCCATGTACTTGGCGAACAAGCGCCTGAAAGTGGCGAATGTTCCCCTCGTTCCGGAGGTGGAGCCGCCGGAAGAGCTGTTCCAGCTCCCGCCAGAACGGTGTGTCGGGTTGACCATTAATCCGGAGCAGTTGAACGGCATCCGCACCGAGCGACTGAAAGCGCTCGGATTGACGGCGCAAGCCAACTACGCCAATCTCGACCGGATTGCGGAAGAGCTGGCCTACTCCAAGCGGATTATCGACCGTCTGGGCTGTAAGGTGATCGACGTGTCGAACAAGGCTGTGGAGGAAACGGCCAACATCATTTTGGAGATGATTCGCAAAAACAACCTCCGCAACGAAAGGAAATAGGCCAAAAGAAGGAATTTGGCGACTTTTGTAGAAAACGAGTAGCGAAAGCTTTTCATACATGGAGCGCAACAGCGTTTATTGCTTGCGGAAATGTGGAAAAGTAGAAAAGAAGAAAAGAAGTTCGAGACAAAGAAGGAATTTGACGAATTTTGACGAACTAAATAATCTCATCGTGCGATTCTCCTAAAAAGGTGGAAAGACATGACAGGTCCCACTTCAGATGAATTTGTGAATCAAGTGCGTGCCGCTGTCGACATCGTAGACGTTGTAGGAGAGTACGTTCAACTGAGAAAAAGCGGTCGTGCCTTTCTCGGTCTATGTCCGTTTCACTCTGAAAAGAGCCCTTCCTTCAATGTGAATGCAGAGCGACAGTTTTTCCATTGCTTTGGCTGCGGGGCAGGTGGGGATGTCTTTTCCTTTTTAATGAAACTGGAGCAACTGACGTTCCCAGAGGCACTGCACAAATTGGCGGAGCGTGCCGGGATCGAGATGCCCAAGACACAGCAAGTAGAGGAATCTCCTGAAAAACGCGCCAAGCAAGCCATGCAGGAAGCGCATCAGCTTGTGTCAAAGCTGTACCACTACGTGCTGACGGAGACGCCATATGGCGTGGAGGCGATGAAGTACCTCGAACGGCGCGGAGTGTCTATGCAGACGATTGCCGAGTTTCAGATCGGCTTTGCGCCCGATTCCTGGGATTTTGTGACGCAGTTTTTAAAAAAGCGGGAGTTTTCCCAGGAGTTGATGGTGGAGGCCGGACTCTTGGCGAAAAGCGATGGAGGAAAAGTATTCGATCGCTTTCGGGGACGGATCATGTTCCCCATCCACGACACCCAGGGAAATGTCATCGGATTCGGCGGCCGCCTGTTGGACGGCTCAAAGCCGAAGTCTCAACCCAAGTATTTAAACAGCCCGGAAAGCCTTTTGTTTAACAAAAGCGCTACCCTGTTCAACCTTCACCGTGCCCGTCCATATATTAGAAAGAGGAAGCAGGCACTGTTGTTTGAAGGATATGTCGATGTCATCTCGGCATGGCAGGCGGGTTTTCCCCAAGGAATCGCCACGCTGGGCACCGCCCTGACGGAGCAGCAGGCCAGAATGATTCGGCGCAATGTCGATTCGGTTGTGCTTTGCTATGACGGAGACGCTGCCGGTCAGGAGGCGACAAGCAAGGCGATCCACATACTGCAGCAGGCTGGTCTCATCGTTCGGGTAGCTCCTTTGCCGCAGGGAGTCGACCCCGATGATTACATCCGCCAGTACGGAGCTGAAGCCTTTTCTCAGCAGGTTTTGCTGCAGGCGATGCCGGTTACGGCTTTTCGCTTGAAACATTTACGCAGCCAGATCGTAATAAATGATGAGACGGACAAGGCCCGCTTGATTGCCAAGGCCGTTGAAATCATCAACGAGCTGGAAAGCCCGGTCGAACGGGATATGTATTTGCGGCAATTGGCGGATGAATACTCCCTGACGCTCAGCGATCTCAAGTGGGAGGCCAAGCGCGTTTACAAACAGCAAAAAAGTGAACGGCAAAGGGATAAAGTGTCGCTAGCATGGAATAATAGTATAAATAATGGCAAAGTTACGCTCGCGAAAACACTGCCGCCCGCTTACCATACGGCTGAGCGCATGCTGCTGTACTACATGATGCGGAATCAAGAAATAGCCGCCCGCGTCCAGGAGGAATGCAGCGCCCACTTTCAAGTGGACGAACACGACGCGCTGGCTGCCTACCTGTACGCCTACTACGCAGAGGGAAACCCGGAAGACCCTGGAGGGTTCATACATTACGTGCAAGACGATTTGTTAAAGCAATTAGCCTCGGGATTGGCCATGATGGAGTGCAAGGAAGACGTATCTGATTTAGAGATCGGTGACTACATCAAACAAGTGAATAACTACCCGAAGCGTGCCGAGTTGGAACGATTGCGCGAAGAGCAGCGGAGCTTACACCTCCAAGCGGCCGCAGCGGACAGCGAGGATGCGCGCAAACAACTGGAAATTCAAGCTGCCTTAACAGGGATGAAGATTCTTGAATTGGAAAATGCTTTAAAAGAAGGGTAGCTTCAGATCATTCCCGGGGAAGGAGGGAAAGTAGATGAACAAGCAAAATATCACTTCTGACATGGAAGCAATGTCCATCGAACAAGTGAAGGAGCAGTTGGTCGAATTAGGCAAGAAACGCGGCGTTTTGTCGTACAAGGAAATTACGGATCGCCTGGCAGGTTTCGAGCAGGATTCGGATCAGATGGATGAGTTTTTCGAATACCTGGGCGATCAAGGTATCGAGATCAACAACAACGAGAACGACGACGACGATGAAGTCGACGAAATGATTATGAAGGACGAGGACAACGAAGAATTCGACTTTGACGATCTCTCCGTTCCGCCTGGAATTAAGATCAATGACCCTGTACGGATGTACTTGAAAGAAATTGGTCGTGTTCCTCTGCTCTCCGCTGAAGAGGAGATTAAATTGGCGCAGCGCATTGAACAGGGTGACGAGGAAGCGAAAAGAAGACTGGCTGAGGCCAACCTGCGACTGGTTGTTTCGATTGCCAAGCGCTATGTAGGCCGCGGCATGCTGTTCCTCGACCTGATTCAAGAAGGGAACATGGGTCTGATTAAAGCGGTGGAAAAGTTTGACTACCGCAAAGGCTACAAGTTCAGTACGTACGCGACATGGTGGATTCGCCAGGCCATTACCCGTGCAATTGCGGACCAGGCGCGGACCATTCGGATTCCGGTGCATATGGTGGAAACGATCAACAAGCTGATACGCGTTTCCAGGCAGCTTCTCCAGGAGCTAGGACGCGAGCCGATGCCAGAGGAAATCGCGGAAAAAATGGATTTGACCCCGGAAAAGGTTCGAGAAATCATGAAGATTGCTCAAGAGCCTGTTTCTTTGGAGACGCCAATCGGGGAAGAAGACGACTCTCACTTGGGCGATTTCATCGAGGACCAGGACGCGCTGGAGCCTTCGGATGCAGCGGCGTATGAGCTGTTGAAAGAGCAGCTCGAAGACGTTCTGGACACCTTGACTGATCGGGAAGAAAACGTTCTTCGCCTGCGTTTTGGCCTCGACGACGGTCGCACGCGCACGTTGGAAGAAGTTGGCAAAGTGTTCGGCGTAACGCGCGAGCGCATTCGTCAGATCGAAGCAAAAGCGCTGCGAAAACTTCGTCATCCAAGCCGAAGCAAACGCTTAAAAGATTTCCTGGAATAGCCGATATAAGGAGTATGAGGCCTACGTTTTAGCCGACGTAGGCTTTTCGTTTTCCACCATCATTTTCTTTCACGAGTAAGGAGGGGCCGCGTTGGACGACCAGCGCAAGCGAACCATCATAGCCGAAATTGAAAACTGGCGGCGCAATCACCTGCTGCCTGAACATTACTGCATTTTCCTGTTAAACCTGTACACAGAAGGGGATCGGCCGAGTACGAGTTCTACGGCATCCGCGGGCAGGGGAGAAAAGAAGAGAACGGATGCGACGTTGGGAACGGGAGCAGGGGTTGCGACAGGCAACTCGTCACCATCCACCGCTTATGCCTACGCAACCAGACAAGTAGCTCCGATTACGGGAAAAATGGTGATGACCTGGCTCCTTGGCGCCTTTGTTATTGCTGGTTTGATCTTACTTGCTTTTCATTTTAACCGTTTTACGACCCCAATGCAAATTGCCATCTTTGCCTGTTTCGCTCTCATTTTCTATATTCTAGGACTCGGCTTTCGCCGCCAAGCCCCGCCATTGACGCATTTGTTTCTCATGATTTCCTTTATTCTGTTAATTGCGGGTGGAATATATTGCATTCAAAAGCTGAACGGTTCCATGCCGCTGGTCCTCTTGTATTTGGGCTTCATTTGCGTGCTATTGTGCGTAAGTGCTTTCCTGTTTGGCTACGCCTACTTGCTTTATTGCGGGATGCTCGGCCTGGCGCTCCTGTACGGATTTGCGACTGTGCAGCGAGTAGGGGAGGACTACACGTGGTGGAAATCGGAGCTGTACTGGGTGCCTCTCGCTTGCCTTTTGACGGGACTCGGCTTTTTAATGAACAACGGCAACCCGAAGTGGGCAGGGGTTTTCGCAGTGTGCGGGCTCATCTCCTTTTTTGGCGCGGAGATTCAGGCGCTGTATATTGCCGAAGCGAAAAGAGACATGATCCAGTTGCTGCTGTTCATCAAGGTGTTTTTAGCCTCGGCGCTGTTTTTCTTTACGCGCGGCTACTGGTACACATGGCTCAGACTGTAAGGCAGCCCCATTTTTTTCGCCTGTCCGATTTGCTACAATGAGGGGAGAGAGAAAAAGAGGTGAGGGAAATGGAGAGCAAGTGGAAAGTATTGATCGGAATCTTGCTGGCTGTCGTCTTTTTGGGTGGAGAGACGGCTGCACAGCTTATGGGAGTCAAAACATACAGCATCGGGTACATACTGGGCGCTCTGGCCTTTTTGGGAGCGATCCTCGTGGGAGCACGCCAACGTTAGGCGTGTTTTTTTTGCGGAAATCACACAAACAAGCCTTTCATGGTGTATAATGGAAGGAGTATTCTGAACAAACGCTCAGTCATAACGGTACAAGTCTTGCCCATTCACTACTAAAGCGTTTTCAAGGGGGTAGCAAAAGATGAATTTTGATCTGACGGTAGAGCAGCAAATGCTCAAAAAAATGATGCGGGAGTTTGCCGATGAAGTCGTGGCACCTGGCGCAGATGAACGTGACCGCACCAAGCAATTTCCTGTCGAAATATTCAAGCAGATGAGCGAACTGAACCTGATGGGCTTGCCGTTTCCGGAAGAGTACGGCGGCGGCGGATCTGACTCCACGAGCTTCGCCATCGTTGTCGAGGAGCTTAGCCGTGCTTGCGGCTCGACGGGCATTACGTATTCGGCGCACATTTCGCTCGGCGGCGCTCCGCTGCACCTTTTTGGCACGGAAGAGCAAAAGCGAAAATATTTGAGCAAAATCTGTTCCGGTGAAAGCTTTGGGGCATTCGGCCTGACGGAGCCAAACGCCGGCTCGGATGCAGGCGGGACGAAGACGACAGCCGTCTTGTCCGATTCGGAGTGGCTCATCAACGGCTCCAAATGTTTTATTACGAACGCTTCTTACGCGTCGTTTCTGGCCCTGACCGCCGTGACGGACAAAGACAAAGGATCGAGAGGGATCTCCGCCTTTATCGTCCCGACCGATGCGCCGGGCTTTACCGTGCTGGCCAATTACGAAAAGCTCGGCTTGCACAGCTCCAATACGACAGAGCTGGTGCTGGAAAATGTCCGGGTGCCGGAAGAAAACATGCTCGGAAAACGCGGCGAAGGCTTCAAGCAGTTTCTCATTACGCTCGATGGCGGGCGCATCGGCATCGGGGCGATGGCGGTCGGAATCGCACAGGCCGCTTACGACAAGGCCTTGCAATACGCCAAGCAGCGCACGGCTTTCGGCAATTCCTTGAGTCAGTTCCAGGCGATTCAGCACAAGCTGGCTGACATGGCCATGCAGATTGATCTGGCTCGGACGATGGTGTACAAGGCAGCCTGGCTCAAAGACCACGGGCGCAAATTTACGAAAGAAGCCGCGATGGCGAAGCTGTACGCTTCGGAAGTCGCCATGTCCGCTACCCACCAGGCCATTCAAATCCACGGCGGATACGGCTACATGCGCGAATACCAGGTGGAACGCTTTTTCCGCGATGCGCGTCTTTTGGAAATCGGCGAGGGCACCTCGGAAATTTTGCGCAATGTCATCGCCAGGGAAATCGGCTGCTAACAAATTTTGGAACATTTGGAATCCTCGCTGCCAGATCAGCGGGGATTTTGTCGTTCTTTGCGCGGGCGTTGTCACGTAATTTGCATTTCGCAATTGCTGCCAAATAGGGTAGAATAGAGGCAACGGAAGGTGAAAACAAAGATGACATCATTAACGATTTCCAAGCGGCTGCAAACGATTGCCCGCTACTGTCCAGAAGGAGCCCGCGTCGCCGACATCGGGTCGGATCATGCGTTGTTGGCTTCTTATTTGCTTGTGAAAGGAATCGCCTCTTTCGTCATTGCCGGCGAGCTGAACGAAGGACCTTTTCAGGCAGCGAAAAAGCAAATACATACTTTGCAGGTGAAAGACCGCGCGTCCGTCAGAAAAGGAAACGGACTGGCCGTGCTGGAACCGGGCGAAGCCGACGTCGTCTGCATCGCCGGAATGGGCGGACAGTTGATCGTCTCCATTTTGGAGGCGGGACTGTCCAAGCTGGAAGGCGTACAGCGCCTGATCCTGCAACCGAATGTCGGGGAAGAGGCGGTGCGCCGCTGGCTGTTGAATCAGGGCTGGCAGCTCGTAGCCGAAACCATTTTGAAGGAAGACGGCATTATTTACGAAATTTTGGTGGCCGAACGAGGCGTTCCCACTGTTCCTTATGAAAACAAAGATCGTCCGCAAGAAGATCTCCTGAGGATCGGTCCGTTCCTCTGGGAAGAAAAATCAGAAATTCTCCTGGAAAAATGGAGTAGCGAAGCTGAAAAATGGCAAAAGGTCCTGCTCCAGTTGCAGCGCTCGGACAAGCCGGAAGTTGCCCAGCGAATTGCGGAAATCGAACGAGAAGTGAAATGGATCAATGAGGTGATAGCATGCTTGCGCACGGACAAACCGTAATCCAGCACGTAGAGCGTTTGGCGCCAAAGGCTTTGGCGATGGAAGGCGACAAAATCGGCCTTCATGTCGGGACGCTGCAAAAGAAAGTGAAAAAAGTGATGGTCGCACTCGACGTGCTCGAACCGGTGGTCGACGAGGCGATTGCCGAAGGCGTCGACCTGATCGTCGCACACCACGCCGTCATTTATCGCCCGCTCAAGCATTTGCGGACCGATCTGGCAGCAGGACGGGTTTTTGAAAAGCTGATAAAGCACGACATTGCCGTCTATACGGCACATACGAATCTGGATGTCGCGGTGGGCGGCATGAACGACTGGCTGGCAGAAGCGATCGGGCTGGTCGATGTGGACGTGCTGGATGTGCTGCAGCGAGAAGCGTGGAAAAAGCTCGTCGTCTTCGTACCGGCCACGCACAAGGACGCTGTTTTCCAGGCCATGTCTGAGGCGGGTGCCGGGCATGTCGGCAACTACAGTCACTGCTCCTTCCAGGTGGAGGGAACCGGAACCTTTTTGCCGGGCGCAGGCACCAACCCGCATATCGGTTCGCAAGGCAAGCTGGAGACGGTCGAGGAAGTTCGCATCGAAATGGTGATTCCGGCTTCCAAGCAAACGGCGGTGCTGAAAGCGATGCTCGCGGCTCATCCGTACGAAGAAGTTGCCTACGATATCATCAGCCTGGAACAGTCCGGCCAGGCTTACGGAATCGGGCGCATTGGCTACTTGCCTGCTCCCATGACGCTGCGGGAAATGGCTGAGCTGGTCAAGGAGCGCTTTTCGCTGCAAGGGCTTCGCGTGGTAGGCGATCTGGATGCCACGGTCAAAAAAGTAGCGGTCGTCGGCGGAGATGGCAGCTCGTTCGCTTCCAAGGCGATTTTCAAAGGCGCAGATGTGTTCCTGACGGGAGACATCGGCTACCATACTGCACACGATGCGCAGGCCGACGGGCTTTCCATCATTGACGCGGGCCACAATATCGAAAAGATCATGAAACAAAAACTGGCGGAATACTTGCTGGAGCAGTTGAAAGCAAACGGCTACGAAACCGAAGTCATCGCCTCTGCTGTGCACACGGATCCGTTTCAATTTGTGTAAGGAACATGTCGGCAAAAAAGAACGGTTGCCGTCCAGTTGAAGTGTAGGAGGATTTTGTGTGCAAAAACTAATTCGAACGCTATCTAGCGGACTGCTTGTCGCTGCTCTGCTCACCCCCGGCGTCGCTTCAGCGGCTGGGGGCTTTCTGCCTTACAAAGACATTGGCACGCATTGGGCGAAAGCATCCATTATTCGCGGTGTACAGGCAGGGCTGTTTGCAGCGGGTGCGGATGCGCCGATGTTTTACCCGAATCGGGAGATGACCCGCGCCGAATTTGTGGCCTTGATGGATCGCTTGTACAACGGCGGGCAGTATCAGTTGTATCCGCTGACGTTTTTATCCGAACATGCCGAATGGTCAAAAGGAGAAGGGTTCGATGAGCCGTACCTTCCTTATAAAGACGTCGATCGGCTGACGTGGATGTACAACCCGACGTTGCGCGTGTCAGTCATTTTGGACAGGCTGTACGGCCCGAATGCCATCCAGGAAGTATTTCCCGGCGAGGCGATGAACCCGAACCAGCCGATCACCCGCGAAGAAGCGGCAAAGCTCATGCAAATGTTCACGATGTCGCCGGACAGCGCAAAAGCGTGGGAAGAAGTCAAGGCTTGGGGCTGGCTGGAAGGCGAACGCTCAGACAAGCTGAAGCGGGGCGAGGCGGCGGCAGCAGCCGATCGCATGATTACGTATTTGGTGCAGGACACGATCCTGCCGCTGTTGGACTACGATGGTCAAAAGTTTCCGATGGTTCCGGAGATTGAGGAGCTTTTCCCTTATTTTGCAACGTATACGATTTGGTCAACAACAGAGGAAAAGGCGTACGTGGAGGCCGTGGACGCGATTCGCAACCACGAAGACACGGATCAGACGTTTCAGGTGCTGCGCAAGCTGTTGGGGACCTCGTTTGACAACCGGATCGGGCTGCATTTTTATTTGAGCTGGGACCCGGAGACGGAGATTTCCGCCAACCTCGATGAAGCGATGAGTGCTATCGACGCTTATTTCGCCGACAAGGTCATCGCGCCGGATACGCTACGGCTGTTGAGCGCCAATGTATATGACCTGGCGCTGCAGCTCGGGGCAAACGACCCGCAGCAATTCGCCAAGGTGCTGGACCGTTTGAGCACGTATGAAGCAAAAGTCAAACCGGATTCAAAAGAATGGGAGGCGCTTGCCATCTACCTGGGGGCTCTGGAAATCAGGAGCGGACAGACGGAAAAAGCGCTGAGCCGCTACAAGCAGTTTGCCGCCGCCAATCCGGAAGCACTGCTCAACGCCTGCTACTATTTGCATCAGGATGGACGGCTGGAAGAAGCGGCAGCGCTGCTGGCAACGGTCAAGCCGAACCCCGCAGACACCCGGATGGTGCAGCTCGGCAAGCTTTTGCAGCAGGAGCTGGCTTCCTTGCAGGAGCAAACGGCGATTGTGAGCGACCTCGGCTATTCGCTGCGCCGCCTGGACAGCACGGAGTCCTATCAGGTCAAGGGCGAAGCTGTGCTCAGCGGGTTCACCTTCAAGTACACGCAGGAGATCGACCAGCGCAGCCAGATCAGCAAGCTCAACGGATTTTACCAATCGCCGCAAAAGCTCGTGTCCGACAAGCTGTCTACCTATACAGACGGTCGCAAACATATCCAATACTCCTACGACTCCGAATCGCAAAAATGGGAGCAGCACAAGACGGACAAGCTCGACTTTTTGCATGAATGGGTCAGTGCCCTTCCGGTAGCGGAACGTGCCAAAACTTTGCATGCCCGCTACTTCAAGCAGTCGTTCGGGGAGATTGACGTGATTACGGAGTGGATACCCGGTGCCGCTCTCGAAGAAAAATCCGCTTCGCTCATGCTTGAGCGCGGCAAAGTCAAACACGTGCCGCTGTTCATGAACAAGTATTACATTGACCGGGCGAGCGATCGCGTCGTCAAGCATACGTGGCGCTATGAAGAGATTTACAGCAGCGATGAATATGTCGCGTATTCCGGTACGGATCGGTACGATTACGCCGCAAACGTGAAACTATCAATTCCTGATGAAGTGCGAAAAGGGGTGACTCCATGAAGCGGTTTAGTCAATGGCTAGCGGCTGCCCTGTTGGCAGTATCGGCATGGCAAGCGCCAGTCCAGGCAGCAGAAAATCCGTACGTGGAAACAGAAGAAGTGTTTTATCACGTCATGGAAAGTCATCTGAGCAAGCCGCAAGCGGCGCAGTTGGTAAAAGGCGCGCTGCAAGCGGTCAGCGAGCAGGCAAAGGAACGCAAAAAGCTGCAGCTTGCCGTCTCTCCTGAGGACGACACATGGGACGAGCTGGAGCAGCGGCTTGTGGAATGGCAAAGCAAAGGCGGCTTCGATGCGGCTTCGATGAACGTATGGGCGATCGACGGCATGCTCTCGACCCTCGATGATCCGCACAGCGTCTTTTTTACAGCAGACGAACTGCGGCTGTTCCAGTCCGATGTGGAGAATCAGTTCGTCGGGTTCGGCTTTCGTCTGCGGATGCAAAACGATCATTTGATTATTCGCGAAATCGTTCCCGGCTCCCCGGCTGCGGCCTCAGTCCTCAAGCGCGGCGACCAGTTGCAAAAGGTCAATGAGGTTTCGCTTGTGGGCAAAAGCTTCGAGGAGTCGTACGCCTACCTGAAAGGGGCGGAAGGAACGGAAGCGGTCCTGACCGTCTATCGTCCCGCTGAAAAACGCGAGCTTCAGGTCAAGCTGAAACGGGCGATGATGACCCTTCCGGAAGCCGAAGGACAGCTTTTTTCCGATGGGTCCATTGGCTACATCAGCCTCGAAACATTTGGCTCCGAGGGCGCTTTGCAAATGCGCGACAAGCTGCTGGAATTTGCTCGCTCACCAAAACCGTTGACCGGGCTTGTGCTCGATTTGCGCGACAACGGCGGGGGCTATTTGGCGACTGCGCGAGACATCGCGAGCCTGTTTATGGAAGAGGGCCTGCTCATGTACACGACGAACCGCAATGGCGTGGAAGTGGAGACATGGGTGAGAAACGGACGGGATATCAACGTTCCGGTGCGGATTTTGGTGAATGGAGGAACAGCCTCCGCCTCTGAGCTTTTGTCTGGCGCCTTGCGCGACCACGGCATTGCCAAGCTGATCGGCACTAAAACGTACGGAAAAGGAAGCGCGCAGCAAGTCATCCCGCTATCGGCGGGAGATGCGTTGAAGCTGACGCTGAACGAGTATTTCACGCCCAAGCATACGATCGTCAATCACATCGGACTCACGCCGGACATACTGGTAGAGGATTACGGGGCGCAAGTGATCGAAGCTCTCCACTCCCTGAATGTTCGCCAGTGGGAATTGAGCGATGAGGATGGCGATACGGTTATCAACGGCATTCCGTTTCCTACCGTGGAACCGCTTTTCAAGCAAGGAACCAACGGATTGCAAATCAGGGCGGCTGTCCTGTCGCACTTGTTGAAAGATCCTGAGATCGGGGAAAAAGAGTATGTGGAGCTTTCGCCTTATTTGCATAAGCATTCTGCCTTGAAAGTGCAAAGCAAAAATGGATTCCATGTCCTGACTTATACTTCCTAACGAAAAGAGAAGAGAAGGCCTCTGCTGTCCGTGGGATTTGTCCATTCCACGTGCCGGCAGAGGCTTTTTTGTTTGACATGGGCTATCCTCCAAAGATGCTTCGCCAAAAACACGGTCGAAGCCTTTCGTTTTCGCATACGAGCGGGGCTTGCGGAAAGCCAGGGGGGAAGTTTTCTTTCGCTTGGAGTATAGTCGACTGCTGGAAGCCGAACACTATCAGGTGATACTAATGAAGAACGAAGGATGGTAGACCGATGAAAAAGGTACTTCTTTTTTTGATCGACTCCATGATGCCGGACGTGCTGGAGCGTTGCATTGCGGCAAACAAAGCGCCGGGCTTGCGCTTTTTGCTGGAACATAGCCAGTACATCCCGGACTGCGTGACCGTGTTTCCGACGATGACGGCTTCGATCGACTGCTCTCTGATAACGGGCGTGTACCCGGATCAGCACAAAGTTCCGGGACTGGTTTGGTACGATTCGGAGCAGAAAAAAATAGTGAATTACATTAACGGCGCGGTTCCGGTGCGCAAGCTGGGCATTGCCCAATGTGCAACCAACGTGCTGTTTGACTTGAACGAGCGCCACCTTAGCAAAGACGTGAAGACGATCCATGAGGTGCTGGAAGAGCACCAGCTCGTGTCGGGGTCGATCAATGTCATTGCCCACCGTGGCCATAAGCAGCACAAGGTGCACATGCCGCCTCTGCTCGACGCCATCACCTCTTTTCAGCTTCGCGAGACGGTAAGCGGCCCGACGATCATGAGCATAGGCACGCTGGTGCGGCCAGACATATTCCGTCCGGTGACGTGGAATATGGCGCAGACCGTATTCGAAGGCTACGGAATCAACGACACGTACGCCATCGACGTCCTGATCGAAGTCATTCGCAGTGGCAAACAACCTCATTTTACCTTGGTCTACCTCCCGGAAAACGATCACAAGCTCCACGCTTCGCCGCAAAATGCTATCCAGCACCTTGCCGATGTAGACAAGCAGCTCGTGCGCTTTTTGGACAGCTTCGCCTCCTGGGAGCAAATGCTGGAGCGAAACGTCTGCATCCTGATCTCGGACCATGGCCAGACGGTAATCGGGGAAGGCGAAGAGCACAATATTTCATTGGATGCTCTCCTGAAGGGGTTTTCCATTCATGCGCTGGGGAAGGAAGTGACCAGCGAAGTCGAGGTAGTCATTTGCAACAATGAGCGGATGACCTTTTTGTATCCGGTGAACGGGACAGAGCAGGCGGCGATTGTCGAAGCGGTCAGCGTTGATAAACGGATTGACTTGATCGCCTGGAAGGATGGCGAGAAAATGATTGTTCGCCGCGGGGGCTCAAAGCAGGAGCTGAGTTTTTGGCGCGGTGCGGAGTATTCCGACGCTTATGGACGCTCGTGGGGAATGGCTGGCGATCCGTCCGTGCTCGATGTGCAGTACGATGGCGAGACGCTGACCTTTGACACGTACCCCGATGCTTTTTCCCGGCTGTACGGAGCGGCGTTTGCGCAGCAAGGTCCGGCTGTCATTTTGACTGCGGCGCCGGGGTACGAATTTTTGTCAGAATGCGCACCTACCCATCTCGGAGGGGGAAGCCACGGTTCTTTGCACAAACGCGATTCGCTGATTCCTTTGGTAATCGCGGGCGCGGCTCAATCGTTTCCGTTGCCGGCGCGGCTGGTGGACGTCAAAGATTTTATTTTACGCGAGCTGGGCGTCATTTCAGGCGCGCATCCACAATGATCGGCACGTGATCTGACCAGGTGACGTTAGAGACGGCATACTGCTGAATGTCCCAATGGCTTGAGGCAAACACGTAATCCAGACGGCGGCGAAAGGCCGGGAGGGTGTGCTTCTTCTCCTGTCCGCAGACGAGAGCGCAGTCTTGCAGGACAGGGGCGAAGGACACGTTGGCAGCGTTGAAGTCCCCCATGAGCAGAACAGGGCCCTGATGGCGGGAAAGGAGTTCGGAGAGGAACTGTAGTTGCGCTGTACGGCTTGTTTGATTCAAGCTGCAATGCGTTACCCAGGCGGTGATGGTTTTTCCGCTCCACTGGAAAGCAGCCTGCAACAGCGTCCGTTGCTCGCGCTTCGCAGGGAGTGCGACGGTCTGGATGTTTTCGAGCGGATATTTCGAGAGCAGCGCGTTTCCGTAGTGTCCGTCGCCGTGCGGGATTGATGGCGCAAAAGCGAGGTGATACTGCAATTGCTCTGCCAAAAAGCTCGCTTGATAGCCGTATTTGGAGTTTTGGTGGACTTCCTGCAAGCCTACGATGTCTGGTTGCAAGTAGGACAGTGTGTCAGCCATTTGGACAAGACGTTTGCGCCACCAGAGATCGCGGCCACTGTGAATGTTGTAACTTACTGCTCGCAGCATGCTGGCTCCCGTTTCGGTGTGACTTGGGCTTTTCTTTTTCTAGTATGGACGATCTTTCCAGTGGTCTAGTCGGAGGGATTGTGGTACATTGAAAAACCCTCCTTTTTCAAGAAGAGAGGAAAAACATTTTTTAATCAACTTATTTATAATTTCCTGTTGCATTTGATTTTAGCCTATGCTATATTAAAAAACGTCGCCTCTACTTGAAGCGAAAATGGAAAAAGATGCACCTTGAAAACCGGATAGAATCATCTGTGAAAAATAAGCTTGTGTTTTACTTGATGTCAGATTCACTTTCTACTTTATTGGAGAGTTTGATCCTGGCTCAGGACGAACGCTGGCGGCGTGCCTAATACATGCAAGTCGAGCGAGTCCC
>NZ_JBYTBG010000029.1:0-63753 GCF_058788915.1 Brevibacillus sp. FW301-21C12A | reverse complement strand
ACGGACAACCTGTCAGTGACGAACAAATCAAAGAATGGCTATCCGAGCTGATTGCCGATGAAGAATCTGCTTATGGATATCGAAAGCTTACCGTCTGCCTACGGCGAGACCACCAACTGGTCATCAACAAGAAAAAGGTTTACCGCTTGCTGAAAGAAGAAGAACTCCTGCAACCACAACGACAAAAGAAAAGGAAACATCCTCGAAAGTTGGCAAACAACCGAGAGATTACCGCTCCGAATCAATTGTGGGAGATGGACGTAAAATACGGATTTATCGTAGGAGAACAGCGTTTCTTTTTCCTGATGAGTCTCATTGATGTCTATGATCGAGCGATCGTGGACTACCATTTCGGACTGACCTGCGAAGGAAAACATGCTGCTCAGATTCTCCAACGTGCTTTGTGGAAACGGCAGCAATTCAATTGTGATGATCGCCCTGTTATCCGTACGGATAACGGTCCACAGTTTATTAGCCATGCCTTTGAAGAAGCCTGTCAGCATTTCCAAACGGTGCATGAGCGAATTCCTCCAAAGACACCCAATAAAAACGCTCACATTGAGTCATTTCACAGTGTTTTGGAGAAAGAATGTTTGCAGCGGAATGAATTTCAGAGCTATCAAGAAGCCTATGAAATCGTGACAAACTATCTGCTCTTTTATAATCAGCGACGGATTCATGGAAGCTTGTACGATTTATCACCTGTAGAATTTGGTAAAGCCTTTGCCTTGCAACTCATTACACCATTTGTTGTGAAAGTGTAGTATGGCAAAGGATTGCAGAATGATCCCTACTTCAACCTAGCTGACAAGCAGGAAGGAAAACGTCTGGGGTCAAGTGATCTCCTTGACGCTAGGCGTTTTCCTTCCTAGACTCCTAGGTGGTTGAAGGAGGGAAGAAGCATATGAAAATGCGAGAATAAGGGAGAAAGACTCAAATTTTAAGGGGTTAAACCGCTAGCATGTCCTGAAAGCCCTCCCTGTCCACTTCTAAAGTGTCCTCATCGACTTTAGCCCCACTGATTCCTTCATCTTTGAAGACATGAAGGAGATTCCACCCCTGTTCCTTGCAGTATGTTTCAATCTCATCCTGTTGGTAGGAGAGACTGTAACCGTCCTTGGCTTGTCCTTGTGTAGAGACACGGATATAACCGATGACATTCATTGAGAATCTCCCTCCGTTACGTTAATTCTGATTAATGTAACGCTACTGCGATATAACTACCGTTATTATATATCGGATATGCGATACACACAATGACTGTATCGGTGTAACGTGATATATTTAGGGCAGTAGCTTATTCTATGAGGGAGTAACACTATGCCAATAAAAGTACGATTGCAAGAGATATTGAACAATAAAGGGATGTCACAGCGTGAACTTGCTCGCCTGACAGGTCTCCGCCCGAATACCATTAGCCATCTCTGCTCTAATACGGCTACCAGTGTGTACTTTGACACGTTGGAAATCATCTGCAAGACGTTAAACATTGAATTGCAGGAATTACTTGAACTTGAATAAGATTATTAGCTTGCAAGACCTCGATTGACCGCCCCACAAAGGATGGCACAAGGAACGGTTACCATGTCATCCCAATGCTGTTGCGCCAATAGATTTAAATCCACATGCTGCTGAGCGTCCAGTGCTTTCTTGAGTTCCCTTTTGTGATGACCGCTGAAATCTTGCAGGGTCATATGCTGATGTTGGACAGCTAAAAGCATTGCCCTTCTTATGGGCTTAATGGAAGTGGTTTCCGTAATAATCTTGCAACTGTAAAGTCCGTTAAACTCTGGCGGATGTTGTATCAAATTTTGCAGGATAATTTTCTCTTCTGGACGGTACACGATTTCCATTCGAGTCAGTTCATGTCCGATGTCGATTCCATTCTTCTCAAGTCGTTCCGCCCGTTTGTCATAAACACGGCAGTAACCATGTTGTTGCCGTTGTGACTTTTTCCCATAGTAACGAGTTCCTTCATAAAGGTTCATGCGTCTGCCTGTCAGGGAGGACGTAAACACGTTGGTCATGGGATAAGGAATGTCATAGGCAATGTCGGAACGGACGAACCTGATAGAACTCGATTGGTTCTGTAACGGCAATAACCAACGACTAAAGCGGTTAAGGTGAAGTGGATTGGTCTCGATTTGCAGCGTATGTTTCCTTGACCGCCCCTCGCCCCATTGCTGATAGGAGATGTGCAGGTATTCGTCTGCTGATTCCTTGATATGCAAGTGGTACTTGTAACCCCATTGCTTGATGTATTCCTTGATACCATAGTAATCACACAAGCGTTGCTTGAATGGATTGAAGAAATCCCAATAAACGTCTTTGTACTCAACAACGATTCTGTCGATTGACACTTTGATGGTGCTCATGTGCCTTCCCCCTTCAAATTTTTAACGCGTTTGTTTCTTAATTAGAGTGGGGAGTAGGTGGCTAGCCTTTCACACATGACCTTCCCAATTGATATATGTAAACTGGCACGTTACCAGGTAGTGCTCTCACCGTATCTATCGCAGTAGGGTGGGGGGATAGTTGCGATAAATATTATGAGGTAGCTTCTGCATATTCTTGAAAAACTCCTTACACTATTTAAAGTCGGGGTATCTTGTTGGATAGTTGCGAAACGTGGGGTTATTATTCAAATAGAGCATTAGATTGAGTAAAAACGGGAGAAAGCGAAGGTATACTTTTAGGAAAGGATAATGGAGGTAACTGGTAATAATGAGGGTTTGATGAAGGGGTAAGAAATCCTAAATAGGTTAACTTTTCAAGACGTTACGTACGTACAACTGTTTGACGGTTACTACTCACGGATATTATGAGGTTCATAGGGGAGAAGTCAAAGGGAAGCAATTCATTCGTCACCCACCCCCCCTCTATGATTACATAGTTACACGTATCGTCAGTTGAACACCAACTCTGCTGCTACTAGCAAAAATATTGAGAAATTGTCTTCCGGTCTTCGCATCAACCGTGCAGGCGATGACGCGGCTGGTTTGGCGATCTCGGAAAAAATGCGTGGACAAATTCGTGGTCTGGACATGGCATCCAAAAACTCCCAAGATGCTATCTCTTTGATTCAAACAGCAGAGGGCGCTTTGAATGAAACCCACTCTATCCTTCAACGTATGCGTGAGTTGGCTGTTCAATCTACGAATGATACTAACACTGACAGCGATCGTGGTGAGTTGCAAAAAGAAATCAATCAGTTGACTCAAGAAATCGATCGTATTGCTAATACTACTGAGTTCAATACTAAAACGTTGCTTTCTGGTGACTTCGGAACAAAAGCTGTTTCCGGTACTCCTGCAAACGTAAGTGTAAAATCCGCTCTTGCTGAAAGCATCACATCTGGAACATATAGCATTGAAGTAACGACAGCAGCAGTTAAAGGAACTGAAACTGGTGACGCTGACTTGTCGACTGGTGTAACAATCACAAAAGGGACAAATGACACGATCGTATTGAATGGTACAACCATTACTTTTGAAGCTGGTACTTACACTCATGACCAAATTGTTAATAAATTGAATGAGTACACCAGTAAAACAGGTTTGGTTGCTTCCAAAAACGGTAACAATCTTGAGTTCACTAATACTAAGTTTGGATCTCAAACAAACAGTATCACTGGAAATGCAGCCGCTACACTTATGGGGACTATTACCACCGTTGCTGGTGCTGACGCAGCTATTACCGTAGATGGTGTCGCAGTAACTGTTTCTGTGGATAAGAATGATGGACGAAACCTCACTATTACTGATGGTGCCCTGAAAGGTCTAGTTTTGACAGCTAGCGGTGCAGCTACTTCTACAGCACAACTGACTATCAATAAAGACAAATTGACGATGCAAATTGGTGCAAATGAAGGTCAATCCTTTGATATGACTATTCAAGATATGAGAGCAGCATCTTTGGGTGTTGATGCAATTGATGTATCTACTGCGGCTAATGCATCTAAAGCAATCACTACAGTGAACAAAGCTCTGGAAATCGTTTCTGGCGAGCGCGCTAAACTGGGTGCATACCAAAACCGTTTGGAGCACACCATCAACAACCTGAACACTTCTTCCGAAAACCTGACTGCTGCTGAATCTCGTATCCGCGATACAGATATGGCGAAAGAAATGATGGAACAAACCAAGAACAACATCTTGGCTCAAGCTGCACAAGCTATGTTGGCTCAAGCTAACCAACAGCCACAAGGCGTTCTGCAACTGCTCCGCTAATCGAAATACCCCAAGAGACCTTAGATATCTAAGGTCTCTTTTTTGTCATGCCCACGGAAAGAAATCTCTCATTCGAGGTATATCCTCCTTAAATCCTCCTCCATTTTTTCCGATACATACAATAAGGAGAAACCGGAATGGAGGTTAATACATGGACGTATCTATCAATAGTCAATCAGGATTAGGGACGAAGGCAGCGGGAGTGCCTGTACAGGCAGCGTCTGCAGGTGTACCAGCGGCAAAGGAAAGCAAACCGGAGGCAGAGACAGCTACGCAGCAGTACTCCGAAAAGGAACTCGGAAAAGCGGTAGACGACCTGAACAAATGGATACAGCAAACGCAAAGCACGCATCTCCAATTCCGTCTGCACGAGCAACTCAAAGAATATTATGTGGAAATCGTCAATGACTCGACTAAAGAAGTCATTCGCCAGGTTCCTTCCAAAAAAATTATGGACATAGCGGCCAAAATGCAAGAAATGATCGGGTTGTTGGTTGACGAGAAACGATAGAGAAGGAGGGATTGACATGGTTAGTCCGATTCGTTTTTCTGGTCTCGTTTCCGGACTGGATACGGACAGCATGGTCAAGGAATTGATGAAAGCCCAGCGCGCACCTTTAAACAAGATGCTGCAGAAAAAGCAATTGGAAACATGGAAGCGCGATGCCTACCGCGAAATGAACGCGCTGCTGTTGGATTTCCGCCTGAACACAGTAAGCGACATGCGTTTGCAAGGTCCATACCTGAAAAAAAAGCTCGTATCAGATAATGAAGGTGCGGCTTCGATCAAGCAAGTAGGAATGCCTAATTTGCCTACCTACAAAGTGACGGTAAACACCCTGGCTACAGAAGCCGAGCCAGCTAGAATGGATACGACTACGACAGTGGCAGCAGCCGATTCTGCGAAAAATCTGTCTACTGCGGGTTTGAGCGGATCTTTCGAACTGACGGTGAATGGTACGAAAATTACGATCAACGATACCGATTCCATGGAGAGCGCTGTTAAAAAAATCAATGAACAGACCTCCAAGACAGGGGTAGCAGCAACTTTCTTTAACGGTAAATTGATTTTTTCTTCCACTTCCGCTGGGGAAAATGCAAAAATCAAGCTCGAGTACACAAATGATGACAACGCGAAAGTTTTTGGTCTGTTTGATAGCGGCGTTGCAGCAGGAGATCCGGCAACCAAAGAAGCGCAGGGCCAAAAAAGCATAGACGGATCTGTTACCATTAATGGCGTGACGACCGCAATCAGCAGCAACAAGTTTACTTTTGACGGCATCGAGTTCGAACTGAAAAAGGCAGAATCGTTTACCGTAAGCTCTATGCAAGACGACGAGGCCATCTTCAAGTCTATTAAAAATTTTATTGATAAGTACAACGAAGTCATCGACAAGATCAATAAAAAAATCAGCGAGCCTCGTTACAGAGACTATCAGCCTCTGCTCGAGGAAGAGAAAAGCGCTTTGGATGAGAAGCAAATCGAGAAATGGGAAGAGAAAGCAAAAAGCGGCCTTCTCCTTCGCGATTCTGTCCTGTCATCCGCACTCACGGAGATGCGCCAAATCTTCTCTACGGCTGTAGCAGGCATGGGCGATGAAAAGTTTGATACCCTCGCTGATATCGGGATCAGCACAGCAAAAGCGGATGCCAAGTTCAGCTATGCCAACTACATGGAAAAAGGGAAGCTGTACATTGACGAAGAGAAGCTGCGCAAAGCCATTCGTGAAAACGGCACACAAGTAATGGATTTGTTTACCAAAAATCCGGCGGAGACAACGACAGACAAAGACCAGATGCTACGAGAAACGGGAATTGCCAAAAGACTGTATAACAGTCTGACTGGCATTATGTCTAAAATTACAGACATTGCCGGTTCTTCTTCCATGGGCGATATCTCCGACAGCTACTCCATGGGCCGACAAATGAAAACTCTCACGAAAAACATCAGCACTCTGGAGCTGCGCATGAAGAACATGGAGGAGCGCTACTACCGCCAATTCACCGCTATGGAACAAGCGATGAGCAAGGCAAATTCGCAGAGTAGTTGGCTCGCCCAGCAATTCAGCAGCGGCAGGTAGGATCGAAAGGAGCCGGATATGATGGCCTATCAACAATCGTTACAAGCTTACCAAACGAACTCGGTAAACACAGCCAATCCAGGGGAATTGACGTTGATGCTCTACAACGGAGCGCTGAAATTTCTGAAGCAGTCAAAAGCAGCGATTGCCGAAAAAAAATTCGACAAAGCCAACGAGTACAACAAACGCGTGCAAGACATCGTGGGCGAACTGATGGTGACGTTGGATCAAAAATACCCGATCGCCCAACAAATGATGTCGTTGTACGAATATATGCAAACAAGACTGATTGAAGCCAACCTCAAAAAGGAAACCTCTATTCTGGATGAGGTAGAAGGACTTCTCACCCAATTCCGCGACACATGGAAGCAAGCCATGGTCTTGGCAAAAACGCAAGGGTAGCGGATGGAGATGTCATTTCAACTAACGAGAGAGACAGTCGAGCCGCTATTTCAACAGCTATTGCTTCATTCTCATGATTTGGAGAAAGCCGTCTTGAAGGAAGAAACAGAGCCGGAGGAATGGCTCGAGCTGTTGGACAAACGCGAAGAGGTACTGGGGCAAATTGCTGATGCAATCGATCGGGGATTTGTTCTGCCGCCAGAATGGAATCTGCAGTACGCCACGCCATTTTTGGAGATTGACCAGCGCTTGCTTCCGGTTATGCAGGAGAAGCAGGACGAACTGTCCGAGAAAATCAACCAGATCCAACGCGGTCGAACGGCTAACAAACAGTACGGAGGCTATAGCGGATCTCCGGCATATGGCGCTTTTTTTGACACCAAGAAATAACGGTCATGATACATTTGGATAAGCTCCCTCTTGACTGAATAGGTGCGTGCGTCAATTAGCCGTACTTGTTCGATTCAGGAGGGATTTTTATGCCTGTAAAAGGCCAGAAATTTACGAGTTACACAACCGAATTCAAGCTGAAAGCGGTAAACATGTACTTGGAAGAAGGAATGGGCTACAACCGGGTGACGAAAGAGCTGAATTTAATCAGTAGCTCTTATATCAGAAGATGGGTCAAAAATTACCGGGAGCATGGGATCGAGGGGCTCACAGAGCGCAGAGGAAAAGCAGCAAGGCTCTCCAATGAAAAACCTCACCCCGAAAGAAAGGGATGAGGTCTGGTTAAAGCCGATGGCGAAGAAGGGATTCTTCGCTTTTTTCTTGCCTAATTACACGCTGATATCAATCTGTTTCCCAAGTGTAGGGTGGGGAGCCTGTGTCGTTGCTTGGGCATTGGTAAAATCCTGGAGCATTACCATCGCGCCTGCTGCCTGGGTAGCTTGCGCCATTTTCAGCATGCTCAGGCCTACGGTTTGCTGGAGCTGGCTTACTTGCGCGCCCATAATGGAACTGATATCCATATCGAATTTCCTCCTCTCCTGCCATGTCCATTCTTTACATTTATCGGCAGAGCGAACCTCTGCTATAATAATGGAATTCAAATCAACCGATACACCAATAGAAAACCTCAACCCGCTTTACCAGGAAAGAACGTTAGGAAGGTGACACCATTGTCCACAAAACGCCGCTCACTCGCCTTGATCGGAGCCGTCGTCCTCATTTTCATACACGCCGTTTACATGAACGGCAACCTCGCCGATCTGCTGAACGTGACCGCCATCGAGCTGGTCGCGCTCGCTGTAGTGGTTTCCTACGCGATCAAGCGCAAGCACCTCGACCTGAAAAAAATGATCCGCCTGCTGATTCACGGGCGGGACAGCAACGTCGAGGAGACGATCAAGCGCTTCTACTACTACGCGCTCGTCCAGAAAGAACAGGGATATATCGCGCTTGAGCGCGAACTGCAGCAGGAGCGTGACTCATTCGTGCAGCGCGGCAGCCTGCTGGCGATCGAGGGCGTGCCTGAAGCCGAGCTGCGAATGATCCTGGAGAACGAGCTGAAAGGCGAGCAGTATCGCTACCAACAGGCAGCAGGCTTCTTTCGGCTCATCAGCTTGCTTGCGCCAGGGATGGGGCTGGTCGGGACGCTGCTCGGGATGACAGGGGTGCTCAAATCGCTGGAAGACATGGCACTCACAGGGCACAGCCTGAGCGCAGCCGTTGTCGCCACGCTCTACGGTGCGCTCCTTGCCAACTTGTTCGCGCTGCCCTGCTACTACCGGATGATGGATTTGTACGACCGGGAAATGTTTGAAAAACGGCTGTATATCGAGGGCTGCGTCGGTTTGCAGCGGATGGAGACGCCGCGCCTGCTGTTTGAAAAGCTCAACTCGTTTTTGCCAGGCGACCAGAAGCTGGTGCTCGTCAAAGAGCCTGGTAGCATGAAGGGCACGATTGAAAGGCAGGATCGCTATGCATGACGATCGGTTGTACGATGAGAAAGAGCTGGAGAAAAGCTGGCTCATCAGCTACAGCGACTTGATTACGCTGCTGTTCGTCATCGTCATTATCATCGCGGCGACGCAAATGACGAAGATTCAGACCCAGCGCGAAGCCGCCAAAAAGGAGCAAGCTGAACAGCAGGCCAATCTGAAGCAGGTGCATGAGAGCCTCGATCTGTTGAATTTGCAAAAGCTGGAGCTGGAACGCGAGATTCATCAACTGGAGGGGCAAAAAAAGGCGCTCACAGGCACCATGGATGAAAAAGGCACACAGGAGCAAGAGCAGGCGCAAAAGAGCGTGCCAAAGCCGCCTGTCGGCATGCCGGACACGGGTGAGCGCGATATGGAGACGGTGCACAACCAGCTCTCGTCCGCTTTGGCCGAGCTGAATCTGGACTACGAGGAGACCGAAGAGGGATTGCGCATCCGCCTTCCGGAGAAAATTTTGTTCGCCAGTGGCTCTGCTGATCTCCAGGAGCAGGGGAAAGAGGTCGTAGGCACTGTAGCACGTGTGTTGCAGCGCTACGAGTACAAAGTGAGGATCGAAGGCTACACAGACGACGTGCCGATCTCGCGCAGCGCATACAAGTCCAACTGGGAGCTGTCCTCTGCCCGCGCTATTGCGGTGATGCGGGAAATGGTTGATGCATATTCCTTGCCGGCGTCGCGCTTTACGGTGGCAGGATTGGGAGAATACAGGCCACTCGTGGACAATTCGAACGAAGAGAACCGCGCGCGCAACCGCCGGGTAGAGGTTATTATTTTGGCGGAAAAAGAATAATTCGTATTTTTCAGATAAATAGATCGTTTTCAGGCAGGATTTTTATATACAGGATAGAAGTATATCCGGTGTATACGAATCCTGCCTTTTTGCTGCTAATTCCAGTTCTATACCAAAACTCGACTCCGTAACCATAGTACCAGAGCCGCAGAACGCGCAGGAAAATAGTTATACACAGCTTGTGCACAACGTCATGTGGATAATGTGGATAACTTTGTGGAGAACGCAAAAAACACATGATTTCCATGTGGACAGTGCTGGGGAAAAGTAAGCATACACAGAGAGAAACAAGGGGGATTTTTAATGCGTATCGGGAAAAAGTGGTTCAAGTCTCTTGTGCTGGTCGTAGGCGTGGGGCTTTTGGTCTCAGCCTGTGGATCGGGTGGCCAGCAAAGCTCGGGAAGCGGAACTGGCGCGAGCGGCTCAGGGTCAGGCTCCGGCTCGGGTGAAAAAGTGTACGTGGTAGGAACAGATGCAGCTTATCCGCCGTTCCAGATGCTGGAGGCCGACAAAATCAGCGGCCATGACATTGACGTGATGAATGCGATCGCAGAAGCGGGAGGATTCAAGATCGAGTGGAAAAACACAGGCTGGGACCCGCTGTTCGACGGGCTGGACAAAGGGACGGTGGACATCGGGATTTCGTCGATCACGATCACGGACAAGCGGAAGGAAAAATACGACTTCTCGGAACCGTACTTTGAAGCCAATCAGCTCATTCTCGTAGCAGAAGACTCTCCAGTGACCAAGCTGGCCGATCTGAAAGGCATGAAGATCGGGGTACAGGCTGCAACCACAGGGGAAGAAGTGGTCAAAAAGGCGTTTGGCGACACGTATCAAGGCTTGATGGGCTATGACGACATGCCTTCGTCCGTGGACGATTTCTTCAACGGCCGTGTCGATGCCGTTGTTGGCGATAATGGCGTACTGCAATATTACGTGAAAAAAATCCAAGACAAGAAGTTCAAGCTGATTAAGGACGACTCGTTTGAAAAAGAATACTACGGCATCATGGTGAAAAAAGGCAACACAGACGCGTTGAACAAAGTCAACGAAGGCTTGAAGAAAATCAAGGAAAACGGCAAGCTCCAGGAAATTTACAACCAGTACTTTGGCACCAACTAGTCAATAGCCGGGTGCGTCGCGGGACGTACCCGGTGTTTATTACTCCAGTGCTGACATACACGAAGGGAGGACTTGCCATTGGACTGGAGCGTCATCTATGAATATCGCGAGCTGTTTATCCGAGGCATTATCAATACCATTTTACTAACGGCGGTTGCTACCGTTTGCGGGACCTTTTTGGGGTTGTTTATCAGTTTGGGCAAAATGTCGTCGAACCGCTTTTGGCGGTGGACATGCTCGATCTACGTGGAGCTTTTTCGGGGGACGCCGATGCTGGTGCAAATTTTGCTGATTCACTTCGCCGTCATCCCGTCTATCTGGGGACTGTTTTTTTCGGGAGAGAGCAGTCCGGAAGCGATCTACTCCGGATTCGTGGCGCTGTCGCTCAACGCAGCGGCCTACATCGCCGAGATTTTTCGCGCAGGGATTCAATCGATCGATCCGGGACAGATGGAAGCGGCACGCTCGCTCGGGATGACGAAGGGGCTGGCGATGCGGCTGATTATTTTGCCGCAGGCGTTTACCCGGATGCTTCCTGCCATCGGGAACGAATTTATCGCCCTTTTAAAAGACTCCTCCCTCTGCGCCGTTATTGCGACACCGGAGTTGAATTACGCCGCCATGAACGTGGCGAAGAGCACGTTTGAGCGCTACCCGCCGTATTTGACAGAGGCGGCTGTGTACCTGGTGCTCACGTTGTTCCTGTCGCGGGTAGTCGTAAGAGGATTGGAGAAAAAATATTCAACGAGATAGAAGAATGCAGCTTCTGATTTTGGAGAAACTAGAGGTGTACACACAAAGATTTGTAATCCAAATTTTTACAAGAGAAAGGGTTGTGCTGTTTCATGCAAGGCAAAGTAAAATGGTTTAACGCAGAAAAAGGTTTTGGTTTTATCGAGCGAGAAGGTGGCGACGACGTATTTGTCCACTTTTCCGCGATTCAGTCGGATGGTTTTCGGACATTGGAAGAAGGACAAGCTGTAGAATTTGATATTGTGGAAGGCGACCGCGGGCCGCAAGCAGCCAATGTCGTCAAACTGTAAATCATATCGCTGACAGCAAATCCCCCTGGCCAACATCAGGCTCGGGGGGATTTTTACGTCTAGCTAATCATTCGGGTGATGGTAAGCGCGCGATGCTCGCGCAAATCCAAAAACTCGTCTCCTCGGCGAACGAGTGGACGCATCGGTTCATCGGTATGAATCATAATGATTTCGACGTGGTCTCCATTGCTGAGCAACGCCTGAGAGCCGACGTAGAGCAAAATAATGTACTGGATAAAACGCGAAACGATCAAAGGGTTCAGTTGGCCTTGGCATGCCAGCTCCCACAATACGTTGGCAGCGTGAAAGGGAGAGGTACCGCGGCGGTAGACGCGGTCTGTGCAGATAGCGTCGAACACGTCAGCAACGCTGATGATCTGGCACTCCAGAGGGATGTCTTCCTTTTGGCAGCCATGAGGATAGCCGCTGCCATCCAGGCGCTCGTGATGCATGAGAGCGCACCTGGCGATCCACTCGTCAGCGTCCTCCATCGACAGGAGCAGCTCGCTGCCGTAGAGGGTGTGCAGCTTCATGATCTCGTACTCTTCATCGCTCAAGCGATCGGGTTTGGACAAAATCTCGTCGGGAATCATCATCTTCCCTACGTCATGCAAGAGACCGGCTTGTCCCAAGCGGTAGATTTCGTCCTGGGGTCGTCCTGCGATTTTACCGATCAGGGCAGCTACGATTCCGACATTGAGAGAATGGCGATAGGTGTAATTTTCCGTGCCTTCCTTGATGTAGAGGAACCGGAGGAAGCCCATTCGCTGGAGCACTTGGTCCAGCAGAGGATAAAATGTGCTGTTGAACTGATGCAGGGGAGGAACAGAACCTGTAGCGATCTGTTTGAAAAGGTGCTCGGTTTCTCTGACTGCTGCAATGTACTCGCGGGCAGCTTCTGCCTCGTTCCAATGCAGAATGGGCAAAGGCTGCTCGGGAGCTTCCGACGCAGAAGTGACGTGCACAGCTTGAATGTGGTGTGCCTCCAAAAGTCGAATGTCACTCAGGTGAAGGACTGCCCCGGCGGGCAAAAGAAGCAGGCCGTACTCATTGTAGACGTCTTGCGCGAGCGTAGTACCAATAATGGAATGAGAAGGTTTCACCTCTGCCATGAGGATTCCTCCAGTGCGATGACGACCGCGATATAGGATTGAGTGACTACCCTCTCTATTATAACATAGGGAAACTAGCGAGTATTGGTAAAATTCTGTCGATTATTGCCGGATTGTAAAAATTTCACTAAGATTTTTTTTAGCTTGGAGCAGGATTAATTACAGGGGTGCCGAATACCTATATATAGACGGAAGGAGGTTGGAACCATGAAATTTAATATTCGTGGAGAAAACATTCAAGTCACCGCAGCACTGAAAGAGTATGTGGAAAAGAAAGTCGGCCGTCTCGAAAAATATTTCGAAACTACACCTGCAGATGTACAAGTTACCATGCATGTACATCGTGGAGAAGGCACAATCGAGGTAACAATCCCGCTTGCCGGGGTGATTATCCGAGCAGAAGAAACACACGAGGATATGTATGCCGCTATTGACCTGGTGGCAGAAAAGCTGGAGCGTCAAGTTCGCAAGCATAAAACGAAACTGATGCGCAAGCTGCGGGTTGATTCCGCTGCGAAAGTCGGACAGCGCGATAGTCAGCCAGTAGCTGTGATGATACCAGATGTCGATGAGGAAGATGTTGACATTGATATTGTCAGAACGAAGCGTTTTGACCTGAAACCGATGGATGCGCAGGAAGCCGTCATGCAGATGGATATGCTGGGACACAGCTTCTTCGTTTTCCAAAACAGCGATACCAACGACGTCAGCGTGGTGTACCGCCGCAACGATGGACGCTATGGTTTGATTGAACCGAAATAACGAAACTTTACATTTCTTTACTCGTATAAGACTAGGGAGTTGCTTTTGGCAACTCCCTTTACTTGTGTATATGAGCTTCTATTTGTTAAAATAGCTTTTTAGAAAGTATTATTTTCGTAGAATCGGTATCCTTTTTTCTGGCGCGCCAGGTGGTGCGATATTTTTGTCCGGAAGCATATGGAAGGGGTGTCCTCATGTTAGGACTCGTTAAAAAGATATTTGGCGACAGCAATGAACGTGAAGTGAAAAAGATGTTTAAGCGCGTGGAAGCGATCAACGCGCTCGAACCAAGCATAGCAGCGCTTTCCGACGAGCAACTGCGGGAGAAGACCGCAGAGTTCAAAGCCCGGCTGGCCCAAGGGGAGCAGTTGGACAAAATTTTGAACGAAGCATTTGCCGTTGTGCGCGAAGCATCGAAGCGGGTTTTGGGCATGCGCCACTTCGATGTCCAGTTGATTGGCGGTATGGTGTTGCAGGAAGGCCGCATTGCCGAGATGAAAACCGGTGAGGGGAAAACCTTGGTGGCTACCTTGGCGACCTACCTCAACGCTCTACTTGGCAAAGGCGTTCACGTCGTAACAGTGAACGAATACTTGGCAGAGCGCGACTCGCGGATCATGGGCCAACTGTACAACTTCCTCGGTCTGACAGTCGGCCTGAACAAAAACGGACTGAGCCCGGAAGAAAAGCGGGCCGCTTATGCTTGTGACATTACGTATGGTACGAACAACGAGTTCGGCTTTGACTATTTGCGCGACAACATGGTTCTGTACAAGGAACAGATGGTGCAGCGCCCGCTCTTTTTCGCCATCATCGACGAGGTGGACAGCATCCTGATCGACGAGGCGCGGACGCCGCTGATTATTTCCGGATCGGCAAACAAATCGACAGAGCTCTACTACATCTGCTCGCACTTTGTGAAGCGGCTGGAGCCGGAAAAAGACTTTACGATTGACGAAAAGCTGAAGATCGTCAACCTGACAGACGAAGGTGTGGGCAAGGTCGAGAAAGCTTTCAACATCGACAACCTGTACGATACGGCACACATCACCTTGAACCACCACATTACAGCGGCATTGAAAGCCCAGGTCCTGTTCAAGCGCGACGTAGACTACGTGGTGCAAGAGGGCGAGGTTGTGATCGTCGACGAGTTCACGGGCCGTCTGATGGTGGGACGCCGGTACAGCGACGGTTTGCATCAGGCGATTGAAGCCAAGGAAGGTCTGCGCGTGCAGAGCGAGAGCATGACGCTCGCTACGATCACCTTGCAAAACTACTTCCGTATGTATGAAAAGCTTGCCGGTATGACCGGGACGGCGAAAACAGAGGAAGAAGAGTTCAAAAAGATTTACGGTCTGGACGTTGTCGTCATTCCAACGAACAAGCCGGTCATTCGCCAAGACTTGCCGGACCTGGTTTTCAAAACCGAAGCTGCCAAGTACCGTGCGGTTGTGAACGACATCGTCGAACGTCATAAAAAAGGCCAGCCGATTCTCGTCGGTACGATTTCCATTGAAAACTCGGAGCGGCTGTCGCACATGCTGAAGCAAAAAGGCGTTCCGCACAGCGTGTTGAATGCGAAGCATCACGAGCGCGAGGCGGAAATCGTCGCGCGCGCAGGTCAATACGGTGCGGTGACGATTGCTACCAACATGGCCGGTCGCGGTACGGACATCCAGTTGGGCGAAGGCGTAGCGGAATTGGGCGGCCTGCACATTATCGGTACAGAGCGTCACGAGAGCCGCCGGATCGACAACCAGTTGCGCGGTCGTGCCGGGCGTCAAGGGGACCCGGGTTCCTCCCAGTTCTTCCTGTCGATGCAGGATGAGCTGATGCGCCGCTTTGGTGCCGACAATATCATGAACATGATGGATCGTCTGGGCATGGAAGAAGACATGCCGATCGAGAGCCGTCTGGTTACCCGTGCGGTAGAATCTGCGCAAAAACGTGTCGAAGGAGCCAACTTCGATGCACGGAAAGGCGTACTCCAGTACGACGACGTGATGAACCAGCAGCGCCTCGTCGTTTACAAACAGCGCAAAGACATCCTGGAGCAAGAAAACCTCAGCGATGTTGCGCTCAACATGATTTACAGCGTGCTGGAGCGTGCTGTCGAGCAGCATTGCCCAAAAGAAGAGGTACCGGAGGATTGGGACCTGCAAGCATTGGCCGATGCGGCGAACAACGGCTTCCTGCACGATGAAACCATTACCGTCTCCATGCTGAAAGGCAAGGAAGCAGAGGAAATCGTCGAGTTGCTGAAAGCCGAAGTCGTCAAACAGTACAAAGAGCGCGAAGCTCAAATCGGCGAGATGATGCGCGAGTTCGAAAAAGTGGTCATTCTGCGCGCTGTCGACAGCAAATGGATGGATCACATCGACGCGATGGATCAACTGCGCCAAGGGATTCACCTGCGTGCTTACGCGCAAAACGATCCGCTGCGCGAGTACCAGTTCGAAGGCTACGAGATGTATCAAGCGATGCTGGCTTCCGTACAGGAAGAGGTGGCCATGTACATCATGAAGGCCGAAGTGAGCCAAAACCTGGAGCGCCAGGATGTCATCCGCGGCCAGGGCATCGACCCGAACCAACTGCAGACGTCAGGCCCATCCGACCGTCCGGACCCTGAGACGTCTGGCGATGCCGACCCGAAAAACCGCGCGCAGCGCCGTGCCCAGGAGCAGGAGCGCCGTCGCCAAAACAAAAAACAGTAAGGCATAGCCTACATTAGCCAGCAATCAAAGCATTCCTCTGCACAGCGGCCATTTCGCTGCGGGAGGGATGCTTTTTCTTTTCCAATCGACAGCAGATGCTCCGTTGCAGCGCGGTTGCGCCGTTTGTGTAGACCTGCCCAAGAGATTTTCTTACTGTTTCCTGACGCCTAGACAGTATTCGTCCCGATCTGTTCTTCCTCGTCTGTTATGGTCGGTCTATTTGTCTAACACTGGTAAAAGTCATCGAACGATTCAGGTGGAAATGTTCGGAAAAATCCATAGAATCATAAGTACAACACTTTTTACCAAATACACGGGGACGGGGGAATGAACAATGAAAGCGTCAGTCAACGTGATGGGCATACAAACCAAAAACATGATGGAGAGAATCGGGAAGACATTGAAAGCTGTACTGAAAGCGGCAGCGGAGCATAAAAAAGTAAAATGGATTACCAAAGAAGAAAGAGGGGAGGAGCCTAAAGTATTCACAGCCGAAGACCCTGTCTTCTATGAAGAACGACTGAAAACGGAGATACCGGAGCCGAACTGGACGCCAGGCGTGCTGATCTCGCCGAAAGGCATGCTGGATCAGCCGCAGCAAAGTCCGGCGGCTGCAGGGGAGCGGAGGCTCAGGCAAGCGCGAATGAAGCAAAACATCCGCAAGCGTGAGGCGCGGATTCGCCAGTCGCATCTGTCCGTGGTTGCGGCGCCGCAGACGGAGAGCAAACAACCACATGAAATCCGAGACTTGAGATCCTCGCCATCACCGCCAATGGCTACATAGGCGCTACATAGGCAGGACAGATGCCAGGCAAGCGGCGAATCACGCTTTTTACGCACGGCAGGTTGCCAGGTTTGCGGATCTGGCGAATTACGTTACAATAAACTTAGCTTACGTAAAGAGAAGGTGACTCGCAAAAATGGCATTGATCGATATTGCGGACGTCAAACAAGAGATGTCCAGTATGGCTAAACGTTTAGCGGATATCAGGGGGTCTCTTTGACCTCCCTGTAAAACAGGAGCGGATCGGCGAGCTGGAAGAGCGCATGCTGGCTCCGGACTTCTGGGATGACAACGAGGCTGCGCAGAAAACAATCAGCGAGCTGAACGCCATCAAAAGTCTCGTCGAAACGATGAGCAAGCTGGATTCCCAGTACGAAGACCTCCAGTTGATGCTGGAGCTGGTCATCGAAGAAGGTGACTCGTCGCTCATCCAGGACTTGTATGACAGTACCCAGGAGCTGAAAAAGTCGTTTGAACGCTTCGAGCTGGAGCTGCTTTTGAGCGATCAGTACGACAAAAACAATGCGATTCTTGAGCTGCATCCGGGAGCGGGTGGAACCGAATCACAGGACTGGGCTTCCATGCTCTTGCGAATGTACACACGATGGGGGGATGCCAAAGGCTTTAAAGTCGAGACCTTGGACTATTTGCCCGGGGATGAAGCAGGCGTAAAAAGCGTGACCCTCCTGATTAAAGGGTACAACGCCTACGGATATCTGAAATCGGAAAAAGGCGTGCACCGCCTCGTGCGCATTTCTCCATTCGACGCGTCCGGGCGCCGTCATACATCTTTTGTATCATGCAACGTTCTCCCCGAAATCGAGGACGACAATGCCGTAGACATCCGCACGGAAGACCTCAAGATCGACACCTACCGTTCCAGCGGTGCGGGTGGTCAGCATATCAACACGACCGACTCCGCTGTCCGGATTACCCACTTGCCGACGGGCATTGTGGTTACATGCCAAACCGAGCGCTCGCAAATTAAAAACCGGGAGCGAGCCATGAAAATGCTGACGGCTCGGCTGTTCGAGAAAAAGCGGGAGGAACAGGAAAAAACATTGGCTGCCATCCAGGGTGAACAAAAAGATATCGCCTGGGGAAGCCAAATCCGTTCCTACGTCTTCCACCCGTACAGTCTGGTGAAGGATCACCGGACCAACATGGAGGTAGGAAACGTTCAGGCAGTGATGGATGGCGAGATCGACGTCTTCATCGACGCGTATCTGCGCGCGCAGATCAAACGCTAGAGCTGTTTACAGCCCCTCTCTGCTGCAAGGCTTTTGCTTTTGCAAAGAAATGACGACCGTCGTGCCCTCGCCAAGCTCGCTCGTGATGTCGAGCGAGCCGCCGTGGTCGCGAATGATTTTGGTGCTAACCAATAGCCCCAGACCTGTTCCGGTTTCTTTTGTACTGTAAAATAGCTCTCCCAATCGCGGAAGCAGCTCCTCGGGTATCCCGTCGCCTTGATCGGATACCCGAATGAGGACGTTCTGATCGTTCTCGACTACCGCGATCGTGAGAATCTCACCTGACGGCATGGCTTCCATGCCGTTTTTTATGATGTTGATAAACACTTGCTTGATCTGGTATTCCTCGCAAGAAATAAGCGAAGTAGCCGTGGGAAATTCGTTCAATTTCGGAAAGCGTAATTTGCAAGTAATGACGGTTGGTAATCGGCTCGCTCTCCATGAGCTGGAGAAACCCTTTCAGCGAGGTGAGCGGATTGCGGATTGCGGATTTCATGCGCGATCCCTGCCGCCAGCTCGCCAAGGGCGGAGAGCTTGTCCGAGTAGCGCAGCAGCTCCTCGGAATGGCGCCGTTCTATAATGTCGCGGGCGACGATCACTGTATTTTTCACTTCGCCATCTGCTCCGATGTCGAGCGTTCCTTTGAACTCGAACAGAAGCATGCGGCCGTCCGGGTGAGGGTAGATGTATTCAGCGTCCAAAGGTGTTTTTTCCACAATCATCTGCAAAAAGTCACGTCTGGCAGCCTCTCTCTGCTCAGGCTGAATCAGGATGGAAAAATGCCGGAGCAAAATATGAGAGGCTGGCAAGCCGAGCACGGATTGGATCGAGGGCGAAGCGTATGTAATGTGGCCGTTCAGATCATGCGCAACAGCTCGGAAGCTGCATAGCCCAGTAATTGCTCGGCTGCGGCGTTGACGCCAGTAAGGTTGCCATGCATGTCGATAATGTAAACAGCATCGGGGTTATTCTGGAAGAGAGAAGTGTATAACTGCAACTGCGTACCCATACGTGACCACCTTTCTGTCGCTTCTTGCTTCATTTCAAACGTTCGCTGTAGATCGGAAAAATCCTACCTGTGCCAAAGTCCCGATTGGCAAATATGTTATACTGCAAACAAATACGCAAAATAAGGAGAGGACGCACACATGTTGTATGTCGCTTTGTTGCCGATTGTCGATCAGGAATTGAACGCGAAAATCAGACCGGCTCATTTAGAGTATATCAACGATTTGTACAAGCAAGATAAAGTGTTTATGGCAGGTCCGTTCACGGACAAGCAGGGAGGCATGGTCATCTACAAGGCCGCGTCCCTGGAGGAAGCGCGCAAACTGGCGGAAGGCGATCCGGTTGTGGTGGAAGGCGCACGGACACTGGAACTGCGGGAGTGGAATCCGCTTGAGCTGCCCTTGACCTAAAATTCGCAGGGCCACAGGAATGAATAGCCCGCTGCGGAGGCATACTGAGCGAAGAATTTCTACAACAAGGAGGGAACCGCTTTGAAACGCATCCCACTGTTTACGGTTGCGGCTGTACTCGCATTCTCGCTCAGCGCCTGTGGCGGCGGCAATCAGCAGACGCAGCCCCCTGCTGAAAAATCGGCTACGGAGACACCTTCGACAACCGCTCCATCTGGTAGCTATGACGCGGCTACGGCAGAGGCGTTGTTTAAAAACACCTGTGCAGGCTGTCATGGACAATCGCTGGAAGGTGCTGTCGGGCCGAATTTGCAAAAAATTGGCGGCCAACTGAGCAAGGAGCAGATTTTGGAAGTGCTGAATAACGGAAAAGGTTCGATGCCGCCTGGCCTGGTAAAAGGGACAGACGCGGAAAACATCGCTGCTTGGCTGGCCGACAAAAAATAAAGGTGAGTTGGACAAAAGACGCTCGGGTATGGAACCCGGCGTTTTTTTGTATAAAAGGGCCCCTTGCTAGCGACTTCCCGCTTTGCCAAATGAAGCAGAAACAGATTTGCTAGTTGTATTCCGTTTGAATTTTTATTATTATTCATGTATAAAAATACAAACGAATGATGGGAAGAAGGGGAGAGGTGCATGGTTCGGGTCGGAATCGTTGGGGCAACCGGGTACGGCGGTGCGGAGTTGATCCGTCTGCTGGCTGGCCACCCTCAGGTTGAAATAGCGAATGTTTATTCAAGTTCAGCAGATGGAGAGGGGCTGGAGAAAACCTTTCCTCACGTAGCGGGACTGGGACTGCCAAAGCTTTTGCCGATTGACGCTGACAGCATGAGCGCCGCAAATGATCTGATTTTTCTCGCGACGCCTGCTGGCGTAAGTGCCGGGTTGTCTCCGCAACTGGTAGCAAACGGCGTGAAGGTCATTGATCTGTCCGGCGATTTTCGCCTGGAAAAAGGCGAGGTGTACAAGGCGTGGTACAAAAAAGAGCCTGCGCCCGCCAACTTTGTCGAACAGGCGGTTTACGGCCTGACGGAATGGAATCAGGAGCAGGTGGCAGGCGCCAGCCTCATTGCCAATCCGGGCTGCTATCCGACAGCGACCTTGCTTGCCTTGATCCCTTTGCTGAAAAGCGGATGGGTGCAACCGAACAGTTGGATCGTCGACGCCAAGTCGGGCGTGTCCGGAGCGGGACGCGGCGTATCGCTTGGCGTGCATTACAGCGAAATCAATGAAAGCATTCACGCATACAAGGTGGGAAGCCATCAGCATACGCCAGAGATTGAGCAGGAGTTGCAAAAGCAGAGCGGCGTGGAGACGGTCGTCCAGTTTACGCCGCATCTGGTGCCGATGACGCGCGGGATTTTGGTCACTGCTTACGGACAGTTGTCCGCAGAGGTGACGCAGGCGCAAATTCAGGAGCTGTATGAAGCGACTTATGCCGACAAGCCGTTTGTCCGTGTGCGCCCAGCCGGAAGCCATCCGCATACAAAAGAGGTTTACGGTTCGAATTACTGCGACATTGCGATTCATGTGGATCAGCGCACTGGCCGCGTTGTTTTGCTGTCGGTGATCGACAACATGATGAAGGGCGCAGCAGGCCAAGCTGTGCAAAACATGAACGTCATGTACGGACTGCCGGAGAAAACGGGGCTGCCGCTCGTTCCGGTATATCCGTAGAGGAGGAGAAGCAATGCAGGGGATAGTAGTCATCAAGTGCGGCGGAAGCACGATGGATCAGTTGCCGGATTCTTTTTTTCAGGCGATCGCGAAGCTGCAGCAGGAAGGCAGGCAGATCGTCATCGTGCACGGAGGCGGACCGGCGATTAACGGCATGCTCGACCGCGTTCAGATTACTCCGCAGTTTGTCGACGGGCTGCGCGTGACTTGCGAGGATACGCTGCGCGTCGTGGAAATGGTTTTGTGCGGCAGCATCAACAAGGTGCTGGTGAGACGGCTGACGCAGGCAGGCGCCAAGGCATGGGGCGTGAGCGGAATTGACGGTCAGACGCTGATCGCGCAGAAAACGGCGAAGCCGCTTGGCTGGGTAGGGGAAATTACGAAAGCAAATACGGCGATACCGCAAGCGATTCTGGCGCAAGGCTACGTCCCGGTGATCGCGCCGCTTTCCGTAAGCGAGGATGGGGCGAATACGTACAACATCAATGCCGATGTGGCCGCAGGAGCGATTGCAGCGGCACTCGCGGCGGAAAAGCTCATCATGGTCACGGACGTTCCCGGCATTCTGCGCCCGCAAGCAGACGGCACGAAGGCAGTCGTTGCGCAAACGAGCGCAGAGGAGATTCAGGACATGATCCAGTCCGAGATCATCACGGGCGGAATGATTCCGAAGGTTCAGGCAGCGCTGGACGCGCTCGGCCAGGGAGTGGACCAGGTGGTCATTTGCCGGGGGACGGCCGAGGATCTGCTCGGCGTGTGCACAGGGGAAGCAGTCGGAACGACCGTCAGAATGAACGTGAATCACGCGAACTAAGGAGGGAATGGACATGAGTACAGTGACAGCGCCTGTGCATGTGATGAATAACTATGCGAGATGGCCGATCAGTCTGGTAAAAGGCCAAGGAAATCAGGTGTGGGACGACCAGGGGAAACAGTATCTCGATTTTACTTCAGGGATTGCGGTGACGTCTTTGGGGCATGTCCCGCCAAAAGTGACAGCCAAGCTGCACGAACAGCTCGATACGCTGTGGCACTGCTCCAACCTGGTGCACATTCCGCAGCAGGAGATTTTGGCGGAAAAGCTGAGCCGCTTGTCCGGGCTCGATCAGGCGTTCTTTTGCAACAGCGGGGCGGAAGCCAATGAGGGCCTGATTAAGCTGGCCCGACGCTACGCGCAAAAGGTGAAAGGAGAGGACCGCTTCGAAGTCATCACGTTCGAGCAGTCTTTTCACGGACGGACGCTGGCGACATTGACGGCGACCGGGCAGGAAAAGGTCAAGGATGGCTTCGCGCCGTTGCCGCCGGGCTTTGTCACCGTGCCGTACAACGATCTCGCAGCAGTCAAGTCGGCGATTACAGACAAGACGTGCGCGATCATGCTGGAGCTGGTTCAGGGCGAGGGAGGCGTGCATCCGGCAGAAGAAGCGTGGGTCAAAGCGCTGCGCGACTTGTGCGACGAGCACGGCTTGTTGCTTTTGGTGGACGAAATTCAGACAGGAATTGGCCGCACCGGCACGTGGTTCGCTTTTCAGCAATACGGGGTGAAGCCGGACGCGATCTCGCTGGCAAAAGGATTGGGCAGCGGGTTCCCGATTGGCGCTGTAGTCGCCACGAAGGAAGTGGCCGCAGCCTTTGCGCCAGGGACGCACGGAACGACGTTTGGCGGCAATCCTTTGGCAGCGACCGCGGGAATCGCTACCTTGGCGACAATGGAAGAGGAGCAGATTTTGCAGCAGGTCGCCCATATTCACGACGTGCTGATGCAGGAGCTGGAAAAGCTGCATGCTGAGCATCCCGACAAGGTCGTCGCGGTTCGGGGCAAAGGACTTCTTCTGGGCGTGGAGCTGACGATTCCGGCAGGCGACGTGGTTGCTTATGCACGGGAAAAAGGCGTGATTCTGCTCACGGCTGGTCCGCAAGTAGTGCGCCTGCTGCCATCCTTCGTCACGACGGATGAAGAAGTAAAGCAGGCAATGGCCGTGTTCGGCGAAGCGTTGGCCCAGGCGTAACGGCAAATATTCCATGATTTGTGAAAATGCAACGAGTCCGGAAAGTCAAAAAACTCGTTGCATTTTTATAATGTTGAATGTATATTAATACAAAGAGTTGCATAAATTCTCGGTATGAACGGCATGAACGTGAATGACTTATTCACCTAAACAGATGCGCCAAATGGCGTTGGCTCTTGCCTATTGGAGAGGAGTGGCTTCATAGATGGATAGAGATAAGCAATCGCTGGGAACGGGCTACCTCACGCTGGAGAGCGGGGAGGTATTTGCAGGGCAGCTTTACGGAGCGCCTATTAACGGTTTCGGCGAAGTGGTTTTTCATACAGGCATGACCGGCTATCAGGAAGTAATGACAGACCCTTCCTTTGCAGGTCAGATCGTGACTTTTACTTATCCGTTGATCGGGAACTACGGAATCAACGAAAACGACTACGAGGCGGCAAAGCCGGCTCTGACGGGGATGATCGTCAGCGAGCTGTGCACAGAGCCGAGTCACTACGAATCGACGAAAACATTGGCCCAGGCGGCGGAAGACTTTGGCTTCCCGATTTTGGCCGGAATCGACACCCGAACCATTACGAAGCGAGTTCGCCAAAATGGTCCGGTTTTCGGGGTGATTTCCGATCAGCCTATGCAGGCGGCGGAGGTTGCGTCACTGCGCTACAAGCACGCGAAAAAATCGCTGGTAGCGAATGTATCCACCCAACAGATCGAGCGTTACCCGGGAGCCGGGGAGCATGTCGTCCTGGTCGACCTCGGGATGAAAAAATCGATTCTGGATGCACTTTTGGAGCTGGGCTGCCGTGTGACCGTCGTGCCGTTCGACACTTCTTTTGCGCAAATTAACGCGCTCGCACCGGACGGCCTGCTGTTTTCCAACGGCCCTGGCGACCCGGAGCATCTGCTGGCGTATTGCAGCGAATGGCGAAAAGCGGTTGAGCAGTACCCGACTTTGGGCATCTGTCTGGGACATCAGGTGCTGGCGCTGATGTACGGCGGCAAAACAGAAAAGCTGGCGTACGGTCACCGCGGCAGCAATCACCCGGTGAAAGACCTGGTGACAGGCAAGGTGTACATGACCTCGCAAAACCACGGGTACGTCGTCAAGGAAGAGTCTTTGGACAAACGGCAGCTCGCCGTCTCGTACCGCAATGTAAACGACGGCTCTGTCGAAGGGCTGCGCCATGTGAGCCTGCCCGTTTTCAGCGTGCAGTACCACCCGGAGGCACATCCCGGACCGAGCGATACTTCCCATATATTCCACCAATTCTTGCAATCGATGCGTGTAGTAGGAGCGAAGAGATATGCCTAAATTGCCACACATTCATAAAGTTCTGGTGATCGGCTCCGGCCCGATCGTCATCGGCCAGGCGGCAGAATTTGACTACGCCGGAGCGCAGGCTTGCCTTTCGCTGAAGGAAGCGGGCGTGCAGGTCGTACTGGTGAACAACAACCCGGCGACGATCATGACAGATGAGCAGGTTGCAGACAAAGTTTATCTGGAGCCGCTCACGGTCGAATCCGTGACGGCGATTATCGCCAAAGAGCGTCCCGACGGACTTTTGCCCACGCTTGGCGGGCAGACGGGGCTGAATCTTGCGGTTGCTCTGGCAGAGGCAGGCGTGCTGGAAGCGTACAACGTTCAACTGCTGGGCACGCCGCTTGCTGCCATTCAAAACGGGGAAGACCGTGAGCTGTTCAAGCAGTTGATGCAGCAAATCGGCGAGCCTGTTCCCGAGAGCGATACCGTGGAATCAGTCGAGGCGGCTATCCAGTTCGCCAACACCATCGGCTATCCCGTCATCGTCCGTCCTGCTTACACGCTGGGCGGCGCAGGCGGCGGTATCGCTGAAGACGAGGCAGCCTTGCGCAAGGTCGCGGCAGGCGGAATTGCGGCCAGCCCCATCGGGCAAGTCCTGATCGAGCGCAGCGTAAAAGGCTGGAAAGAGATCGAATACGAAGTCATGCGGGATGCGAACGACACCTGCATCATCGTCTGCAATATGGAAAATCTCGATCCTGTAGGCATTCACACGGGAGACAGCATCGTCGTCGCGCCGTCGCAGACGCTGACAGACCGCCAGTATCAAATGCTGCGCAGCGCCTCGACAAAAGTGATTCGCTCGCTCGGTGTCGTCGGCGGCTGCAACATTCAGTTTGCGCTCGATCCGCACTCAGATCGCTACGTGCTGATCGAAGTCAATCCGCGGGTGAGCCGCTCCAGCGCGTTGGCTTCCAAGGCGACCGGCTATCCGATCGCGCGGATTGCGGCCAAGCTGGCATTGGGCTACGGGCTGGACGAGGTCATCAACCCGATTACAGGCTACACCTACGCCAGCTTTGAGCCGGCTCTGGACTATATCGTGGTGAAAATTCCACGCTTCCCGTTTGACAAATTCCCGCATGCCGATCGCAGGCTGGGCACGCAAATGAAGGCGACAGGCGAAGTCATGTCGATTGCCCGCAATCTGGAAGCGGGACTGTTGAAAGCCGTTCGCTCACTGGAGCAGGGCTGCACGCACCTGTCCCGTCCGGAGCTTGCTTCCTGGACGCGCGAGCAGCTTGCGCAGTCGTTGCAGGACGCTACCGACATCCGCCTGTTCGTTTTTGCCGAAGCGATCCGCAAAGGCTTCACAGAAGCAGAGCTGCACAGCCTGACAGGCGTCGATCCGTTTTTCCTGCGCAGCTTGCGCAAAATCGTCGATCTGGAAGCGGAGCTGTCCGCACACGACAGCAGCACGCTATCCAGAGAGCTGCTGCTTGCCGCAAAGCGCAGCGGCTTTGCGGATGAAACGATTGCTTCGCTGGTGGGAACCACTCCGCTTGCCATCAAAAAACAGCGCGAGCAAGCAGGCATCACGCCAACTTACAAAATTGTCGATACGTGCGCAGCCGAATTTGATGCGCAGACTCCATACTACTACTCGGATTGGCAAGGAGTAGACGAAGTAGAGACGCTGGCCGGGCGAAAAGTGCTCGTGCTCGGCTCCGGGCCAATCCGCATCGGGCAAGGAATCGAGTTTGACTACTGCTCCGTGCATGCCGCCAAAGCGCTGCAAGCAAGCGGAATCGCGGCCATCGTGGTGAACAACAACCCGGAAACGGTGAGTACGGACTACGAAACAGCCGACCACCTTTATTTTGAACCGCTGCATGTAGAAGACGTGCTGCATGTCGCCGAGCGCGAACAGGTAGAGGGCGTCATGGTCCAGTTTGGCGGACAGACGGCGATCAATCTGGCGGCAAAGCTGGAGCAGGCCGGACTGAAGGTCATGGGCACGACGCTGACCGCGATTGAGCGGGCAGAGGACCGCGAGCTGTTTTACGCGATGCTGCGCAAGCTGAACATCCCGCATATCCCGGGCAAAGGCGTATCGTCCCTGGAAGATGCGACAGCGATAGCGGAGGAAATCGGCTTCCCGGTTCTGATGCGGCCTTCCTACGTCATCGGCGGGCAAGGCATGGTAGTCGTACACAACATCGAGGAGCTGACAGCGACGATCAACGACTGGCTCCACCACCCGCAGAGCGAAGCGTTTTTCCCGCTTCTCGTGGACAAATACGTCCCGGGCCGGGAAGCAGAGGTCGATGCGGTCTGCGACGGGCAGTCTGTCATTATCCCGGGCATTTTCCAGCACGTGGAGAAAGCGGGCATTCACTCTGGCGACAGCGTGGCGCTGTTCCCGGCTCCGGCGCTGTCGGATGAGATCAAGCACAAAATTGCCAGCTACACAGAAGCGATCGCACGGGAAATGGAAGCGGTCGGCCTAATCAACATTCAGTTTGTCATCGACACCGATACCGTCTATGTGCTGGAGGTTAACCCGCGCGCATCGCGGACAGTGCCGATCACGAGCAAAGTGACGGGCATCCCGATGGTCCAGTTGGCTGTGCGCGCCCAGTTGGGGGAAAAGCTGGCGGACATGGGGTACGGAACCGGGCTGCTGCCTGAGATTCCTTTTGCAGTCGTCAAAGCTCCTGTCTTCTCGACCATCAAGCTGAACGGCGTCGACCCGGTACTCGGACCGGAAATGAAGTCGACCGGAGAAGTGCTCGGACTTGGACGGACGTTTGAGGAAGCGGCCGGAAAAGCGTTTGCCTTCAAAGACAACCTGTACGGCGACTGGAAAAACGGTCAGCTTGTCATGATCTCCCTGGCGGATGCGGACAAGAAGGAAGAGATCGGCCAACTGATCGGGCAGCTTCAGGCAGATGGTGCTACTCTCGCAGCGACGGCGGGCACGGCCAGTTGGTTGGCAGCAGCCGGCGTTGCGGTCAAGCATGTCGTGGAAGATGAAGCAGCCTGGAACCAATTGCTGCAAAAAGAGCGGGCAGCCTTTGCGCTGGTCACCGCAACAAAAGGAAATCAACAGGGCAGAAGAGGGTTTGCCTTGCGCAGCCGGATGGTGCAGCAAGGAATCCCGCTGTTCTGTGCAACGGATACATTCTCGTTATATGTGAAGTCCATTATGATGAAAAGAGGTGGCTCTCATGCAGCCAGTGAAGATATTGGAACACTTTCAAAACTTGCCCCTGCAAAAGCATAAAGGAAAAGATTTTCTGCGTGTCGACGAATTTAACGGCGACGAACTGATGGAGTTGCTCCATCTCGCCGCTCACATCAAGCAACTGCAAAAGCTGGGACAGCCGTTCCAGCCTTTGCAGGGCAAGACGCTGGGAATGATTTTTGACAAGGCGTCGACGCGCACGCGCGTCTCCTTCGAAGTAGGGATGCACCAGCTCGGCGGGCTTGGCATGTTCATGAGCGGAAAAGAGCTGCAACTGGGCCGCGGAGAGCCGATCAGCGACACGGCAAAGGTGTTGTCCCGCTACGTGGACGCGATCATGATCCGCACGTTCTCCCACTCTTATGTGGAAGAGCTGGCCGAGCACGCCTCCATCCCGATCATCAACGGCCTGACCGACCTGTACCATCCATGTCAGGCTTTGGCTGACATGCTGACCATCTGGGAGCACAAAGGCAAGCTCAAAGGCGTCAAGCTCGCCTACGTGGGCGACGGGAACAACGTAGCCAACTCGCTCGTTCTCGCTGCCGTTTTGCTCGGCCTGGAAGTGCGTGTGGCGACGCCTGTCGGCTATGAGATGGATGCTGCCATCGTGGCAAAAGCTGTCGAGTACGCGAAAAAGAGCGGCGGAAAAATGATGGTGACGCATGATCCAAAAGAAGCAGTCGCGGGGGCCGACGCTGTTTACACAGATGTTTGGACCAGCATGGGCTTCGAGGAGGAAAACGAAGTGCGCCTGAAAGCATTCGCGAATTACCAGGTAAACGAGCAACTGGTGGCACAGGCAGACCGCAACTACCTTTTCCTGCACTGCCTGCCGGCGCATCGCGGCGAGGAAGTGACCGCAGGCGTCATCGACGGACCAAGCTCCGTCATTTTCGATCAGGCTGAAAATCGCTTGCATGCCCAGAAGGCGATTCTGGCAGCGCTGGTATGAACAAGGTTCTAGTCAAATAGAACTAACCGGAATTAAATCCAATAGACTATGAAACTGTGATTGCCGAATTTTGTCACTTATGTGTAAAATATAGCTAGGAAAGTCGCAAAGAAGTACAGACTGTATCTGGTCGCTTGGTCTGTATGGAGCCAGTAGCGAATCCGCCCTTCTCGCAACCAGTGCGAAAGGAAAGACGGTGCAGAGGCTGTACCTGGTCGCTTGGCCTCTGATTGAAAACCAGTAGCGAAGCCAGCTTTCTCCACTATGCGCGTAAGGAGGGGAAATCGAGATGAAAAAATGGTTCGCAGCGATCTTGATGGTGGTAGCGATTGTTGCTGCTACTTCTGCAAACTTCCATGTCGGATAATAAATTTTTCGAGGAAACACCGCTTGCTTGAGTGGTGTTTTTTCTTAAATCTTTGGAGGCAAGCGGCATGCTTTTGGATGTAATTTGTTTATCTTTTATTGTTGCTTTAATACGAGGGGGGAGAATAAAGGAATTTCCCAAGTTTAAGAAAGTTGTTTTGCTCGTCATTACGATTGTTCTCCAAGTTTGCGCTGCATTTTTTCCTACAGTGGGAGGCATTTTCATTTCGATCGCGTATGTATTTATATTAGCGTTCCTGATATGTAACAGAGAGTTCGAAGACATGCGCATATTTTTGATCGGATGGTTTCTAAATGCTATTGCTATTTGGACAAACAATGGAAAAATGCCTATAGATTTGGAGCAAGCAAAAAAGTTACCATATGATTTAGAGCCTGTTATCAACGGAACGAATTTTAAGCACAGTGTATTGACGGAAAGTTCGAATTTGCCATTTTTAACCGACGTAATTTACATGCCCTTGATTATTCCAAGGGTAATCAGTATTGGGGATATCTTTATTATGTTAGGAGCCTTTTTGCTAGTTCAGCGTTTGATGAATAAACCTATCTCGCTATTACAGCTTCATGAAGGTAAAAGATATGCGACAAAAAATTAATCTCTCTAATCTGATAAAGGGCATTGTAGTGCAGTTTGGCTTTGTTATAGCTGCAATCTGTATTTTTTACAGCTCAATATCGGAATGGGAGCCCAGAGAACATTGGGGAGTATTGTTTACCTATACTCTCCTCACTATCTTTTCCTGTTTTTCGCCTGTGCGAATTTCCAACACTATTTTGACAGTAAATAATGCTGTCATTTTTTCGGGGATCTTGTTATACGGTGTTTGGGTAGGGGTATGGACTGCGTTAATTGAATCGATTATCATTGCTTTTCTGGGAAGGATTCATCCTTTAAAAGCAGCTTTTAACATTGGGCAGCTACTAATGACGATTTGGGTAGTAGCTACTTTGAATGAGTGGATTAACAGTTTCGGTACAATCTCTCCCATCATATCGGATATATTTTTGGCAGTAGTTTACTGGTTTGTAAACCTTATGTTATGTGGATTAGGGATATCTTACTTCTATCAAAACAGTTGGATCCAAACAGTCAAGGCGATGGCCAAGGGGTTCACCTCTACTTATTTATTGCTTATGATTTTAGCAGGCGTAGGTGCCAGGCTGGTAGAGACTTACGGACCACTGACATTGATTCCGATGATGATTGCATTTTATACAATTAGCCATGTCTTTCATCATTACTACGAGAATCTTCAAAGGCTTCAACAAAAGGTTGAAGAGGTCAAATCTTTTAACCACAATTTTCTTACAGCCATGGCAGCCTCCATCGACGCCCGCGATCACTATACCAGCGGACATTCTCAACGGGTTGCTCACTGGGGAAAAGAAATTGCCAAAGAAATCGGATTGCCTGCGGATAAAGTGGAGGAAGTGTATGTTGGAGGCATCCTGCACGATATCGGCAAGATTGGCATCGCAGATGAGATTCTCAATAAAAAAGGAAAATTAACACCTGAGGAATACGATACGATTAAACAGCATACGGTGATAGGATACGAAATTATTTTGCAGGCAGGTATGTTTCATGAGCTTCTGCCTGCGATACGATCACACCATGAACGAATGGACGGCAGAGGATACCCTGATGGTTTGATGGGGGATGAGATCCCGCTCATTGCGAGAATTTTGGCCATATCCGATTCGTTCGATGCGATGGTGGCAGATCGGCCTTATCGAAAAGGGTTGCCGGTCGAGGAAGCCCTTCAGGAAATACGCAGAGGAGCAGGAACGCAGTTCGATCCGGAGCTGGCCAGCCATTTCGTTGCGATAGTGGAAAGACTGCCGCGAGAGGAACTGCAGTGCATTATTGGACAAGAATTAAATCCAAAAAAACAGTTACAGGAGGCAAACAGCTAGCTGCCTCTTGTAACTGTTTTTTGTTTGGACGCTTGCAAAGCAACGGCCAGATTTGGATAGCGGCCATTCAATTTTTGCATAAAAACGTTTCTATGCATGGGACGAGGTACTGGATTGCGCGTTCAATCAATGAAAACCCACTATGATCCTTCCGGGAAAAAGGCTTGCATAAAGGACAATACAGACGGAGAATCAACAGAATTTTGGCTGGCAAACAACGACGCGGAAGCGGTATTGCAAGATCAGCTAAGCCTTGCTACACGCCAAAACCAGCCCCCTTGCAATCAACACGACAACTCGGAAAAGCAAAAGCGCCAGAAGGGATACCGTCCTTTCCTCAGGAAAGCGCTTCCTGATTTTGTCTGTGAAAATATCGCGAATAAACAAGAAAAGTGGTTGTATTTTTATTAACTCGTTTGTATAATTACTCACATGAGAGATACTTCGAAACGGGGAGAGAGAATGATGGCAAAAGATAAAATTGTGTTGGCCTATTCTGGCGGTTTAGATACATCGGTAGCAATTAAATGGTTGCAAGACACCTACAATTTCGACGTAATCGCAGTTGCGCTCGATGTAGGCGAAGGGAAAGACCTGGATTTCGTCCAGAAAAAAGCGTTGCAAGTAGGCGCGCTCAAATCGATCGTCGTCGATGCCAAGGAAGCTTTTGCAGAAGAATTCGTTCTGCCAGCCCTGAAAGCAAACGCGATGTACGAAGGCAAATACCCGCTCGTATCGGCTTTGTCGCGTTACCTGATTTCCCGCGTGCTGGTTGAGATCGCGGAAAAAGAAGGCGCGGTAGCGGTAGCGCACGGTTGCACAGGAAAAGGAAACGACCAGGTGCGCTTCGACGTATCCTTCACAGCGCTCAATCCGAACCTGAAAATCGTGGCGCCTGTTCGCGAATGGGGCTGGACTCGCGACGAAGAGATCGAGTATGCGAAAAAGAACAATATCCCGATCCCGATTGATCTGGACAACCCATACAGCATTGACCAAAACCTGTGGGGCAGAAGCTGCGAGTGCGGCGTTCTGGAAGATCCGTGGGCAGCGCCGCCAGAAGGCGCGTACGATCTGACGAAGTCGATTGCAGATGCGCCGGACGAAGCAGAAGAAATCGAAATCACGTTTGTCCAAGGCAAGCCGACTGCCCTGAACGGCGAAGAGCTGCCTTTGTCCGAGCTGATTTTGAAGCTGAACAAAATCGCTGGAAACCACGGCGTAGGCCGCATCGACCACGTGGAAAACCGCCTGGTGGGGATCAAATCCCGTGAAGTGTACGAGACGCCCGCTGCCACAACCCTGATTCTGGCGCACCGCGAGCTGGAATTTTTGACACAGCCTCGTGAGGTAGCTCAGTTCAAGCCGATCATCGAGCAAAAAATGTCCCAGGTGATCTACGAAGGCCTGTGGTACTCGCCAATTCGCAACGCGATTCAGGCGTTCATCGAAGAAACGCAAAAACACGTGACTGGCGTTGTACGCGTGAAGCTGCACAAAGGCCATGCAATTGTAGTGGGCCGCAAGTCTGCCTCTTCGCTCTACAGCCATGAGCTGGCGACTTACAACGCTGGCGACCAGTTCGACCATAAAGCAGCGCTCGGCTTCATCAAGCTGTGGGGCTTGCCAACAAAAGTGTACGCAGAAGTGAACGAAGGCGTACTGCATGAGAACAAAAACACCGCGATCAAGATTTTGGATGAAAAGGATGCGATCACGCAATGAAACTGTGGGGAGGACGCTTCACGAAGCCGACGAATCAGCTCGTAGAAGAATATACAGCTTCTATCTCTTTTGACCAGAAGATGTGGCGGCAGGACATCGTCGGCAGCCTGGCTCATGTTGCCATGCTGGGCAAGTGCGGCATCCTGCCGATGGAGGAAGTACGTCAAATCATCGCGGGCTTGAAAAAAGTCAAAGACAAAATCGAGCGCGGGCAAGCGGAGTTTTTGGTTGCTCACGAAGATGTTCATATGAATATCGAAAAAATGCTGATTGAAGAGATCGGTCCGGTGGGGGGCAAGCTTCACACCGGACGGAGCCGCAACGACCAGGTCGCACTCGATATGCACCTGTACTTGAGAGAAAAGCTGATGGAGATCATCCAGTTGGCCATGTATTTGCAGGAAGCGCTGCTTGAGCAGGCCAGTCAGCATCTCGATACGGTTATGCCTGGCTATACGCATCTGCAGCGTGCGCAGCCGGTTTTGTTCGGCTACCACCTGATGGCGTATGTCTCCATGCTTCAGCGCGATATCGAGCGGATGACAGAAACGTGGAAACGGGTGAATGTGCTGCCGCTTGGCGCTGGTGCGCTGGCGGGCACGACCTTCCCGATCGACCGGACGTTTGTCGCGGAGATGCTGCAATTCGACGGCATTTATCAAAACAGCATGGACGCGGTGAGCGATCGCGATTTCATCGTGGAGTTTTTGGCGGACGCTTCCTTGCTGATGACGCATTTGTCCCGTCTGTGTGAGGAACTGGTCATCTGGAGCAGCCAGGAGTTTTCTTTTGTAGAACTGGACGATGCGTTCTGCACAGGCTCCAGCATCATGCCGCAAAAGAAAAATCCGGACGTCGCCGAGCTGGTGCGCGGAAAAACGGGCCGTGTCTACGGCAACCTGTTCGGTCTTTTGACAGTGCTCAAAGGCTTGCCGCTCGCGTACAACAAGGACATGCAGGAAGACAAGGAAGGCATGTTCGATACGGTGGCGACGATCCACGGCGCTCTCGCTTTGCTGACGCCGATGATTAAGACGATGCAGGTGCGGACGGAGCGCATGCGCCAGGCTGTCACCAACGATTTTTCCAATGCGACCGATTTGGCGGACTACCTGGTGCGCAAAAACATGCCGTTCCGCCAGGCTCACGAGGTCGTCGGCAGAACTGTTCTGTACTGCATTGAGCAGCAAAAATATTTGCTGGATTTGACGCTGGAGGAGTTCCAAAGCTTCTCGGGAGTCATCGGGGCAGATGTGTACGACGCGCTGGCAGTGGAAACCGTCGTGAACGCCCGCAACGTGCTGGGCGGAACCGCGCGCAATCAGGTCGAAGCCCAAATTGCCTGGTATCAGGAAAAATGGAAAGAGACACAAGTCTGGGTCGATAAAAACAGCCAGAAAGTGATGATCGAGTCGCTGATTGATGTAGGATCGCCAGCGTAACCGATTAGACGGCAGAAAATGAGTACGGATAGGCATACCAGCCTGTCCGTTTTTTTTGTGCAAAAATTTTTTGGCGTGGCACGAGAGGCTTTCTTGGCGTTTAGCTCGGTTGGTCTGGGGCAATAATTGTGAAAAGGTCATAGGGTCGAAAGCGGGCAAAAAACACCATGCTAGAGAATTACAAAATCAGTCCCCGACAATTTATGATGCTGGTTACCCTTGTCACGATTGGCGATTCCGTGCTCGTCCTGCCCGCCATTGCGGCGGAGCTCGCCAAACAGGACGCCTGGATTTCGGTGACGGTCGGGCTGCTGATCGGACTGGGCAATGTTCTTTTGATGATCGCAGTAGGCAAGTGCTATCCGAATGAAAGCTTCTTTTCTTTTATAGATAACATGTTTGGGCGAGTGTTGGGCACGGTGATTACACTTTCCTTTGTTTGGTACACATTTTTTTCGGCTGCGGCACACGTCCTGGAGACGGGCGATTTTGTCGGGACGTATTTGTTGAATGACACGCCGAGCATAGCCATTCAACTGCTGCTCGTCAGTCTCATCATGTTCGGAGTGCGCCTGGGGCTGCAAACTGTCGCTGATTCCGCGCAAATTTACTTTTACGGGTTCTTTTGCTTTTTCGTGTTGCTGATGCTTTGTCTGATTCCCCAGGCAGACGTAGCCAGACTGCAGCCGGTGCTGGAAAATGGCTGGAAGCCTGTTTTGGCAGGCGCGATTCCTTCCATTGCTTTTCCGTTTTCGGAGCTGGTTATTTTTTTGGCGATCTTGCCGTACGTATCCCCGATTCAGAGGCGAATGCGGTATTTTTTGAAAGGCGCATTTTTAGGCGGGCTTGTGCTCGTACTCGTCATTTTAATGTGCATTCTCGTCCTGGGGGCAGACATGACAGCAAGACACGGGTACCCTTCGTATGTGCTCGCCAAGCAAATGAAGATCGGGCTGTTCATCCAACGGCTGGAAGCGATTTTGGCCGTAGTCTGGTTCATCGCTGTCAACGTCAAGATCATGATTTACAGCGTGTTTTTTCAACTGGGGCTGCGGCATGTGTTTCGGATTCGGGAAATGTCTGTACTGACCTTGCCGTACATGGTGATGCTGCTGGTGATGGCGAACATTTTCACGCCGAACATGGTCGTGTACGTGCACATCATCTCGCAGTACTGGCCGTTTTACGATTTTACCTACTCGATTGCCCTGTTGCTTTTGCTCCTGATCGTTCACAAGTTGAGAAGCAAGTATGGTGATCGGAAAAGAAGCCCATCCTAAAAAACGCCGCGACTCTCATGGGAAGAGTGCGGCGTTTTTGCTTTTACAACTTTTACAAAGCCATGCGCAAAATTTCGAGGACGTCTTCTTTGGTCAATGTTTTGAACTGACCAATCGGGCCAAACGGCGTCGCTTTTTCCGCCATCAGCTCCAAATGCTCGTCTGTAATTTCGTAGTCCGCCAAACGGGTCGGCGCTCCGATGCGGGCAAAGAACGCTTCTGTTGCCGCAATTCCTTCTAACGCCACTTCCTCGTCTGTTTTGCCGGCGGGATCGACATTCCACACCTCCACGGCGAAGCGGACGAAGCGGGCGACGTTTTCGCGATAGACGTAGCGCATCCATTTCGGGAAGATGATCGCCAGGCCGCCGCCGTGCGGAATGTCGTACACGGCGCTGACGGCGTGCTCGATGGAGTGGGTAGCCCAGTCAGTTGTCACGCCGACAGGCAGCGTGCCGTTGAGCGCCATCGTTCCGCAGTACAGGATGTTGGCGCGGGCATCGTAGTCGTGCGGGTTTTCCAGGACGCGCTCGGCGTTTTCAATGACGGTTTTCATGATCGACTCGGCGAAGCGCGTCTGGAGCGGAATCTCGGTTGTATGCGTGAAATACTGTTCGAAAACGTGCGACAAAATATCGCTGATTCCGTAGATCGTCTGATCGCGCGGGACGCTGAACGTATTTTCCGGATCGAGGATGGAGAAGGTCGGGAAGGTGGTGCCAGCCCCGTGCTTTTCTTTTGTTTCCCAGTTCGTAACGACGCTGCCTCTGTTCATTTCCGAGCCTGTTGCGGCCAGCGTCAGAACGGTGCCGAGCGGCAAGGCTTTTTCGGCCACTGCTTTGCGCGAGTAAAAATCCCACACATCCCCTTCGTAGGGGACGCCGACAGCTACTGCCTTGGCCGCGTCAATCACGCTTCCGCCGCCAACGGCGAGAATCCAGTCGACCCCTTCTGTCCGGCACAGATCAATCCCTTTTTTCACCGTGCTAAGACGAGGGTTCGGCTCGACGCCAGGCAACTCCAATACGCGGCAGCCCGCAGCTTGCAGAAGCGCTGTGACCTTGTCGTAAAGACCGGAGCGCTTGATGCTGCCGCCGCCGTACACAAGCAATACCGTGTTGCCGAGCTGCTTGGCTTTTTCCTCCAGTTGGGCCAACTGTCCCCGGCCGAAAATAAGTTGTGTCGGGTTGTAGTACACGAAGTTTTCCATCTTGCCAGCTCCTCTCATACTCATGCATACATTCATTGTAGCGGACTGCCCTGACCCGTGCCAGCGAGCGATGTGCTGCTGTAATTTTTTGGACATTTCATGTCGGATGGAAGAGAAACGAGGCGGTTTCGACAAGAAATGAGAGATTTAGTGGATACCATCCGCGAAACAGGGTGGTATAATAAATAAGATGGGTAACCTCGCTGTTTTTCAACAAGGTATGGCAACGGTTGCCCGAGGGAAGAGGGGTTTTGTCGATTTTGCCTGAAAAAGCAGCATTTCGGCGGAAAAACAAAAAATCAGGATCAAGAGAATATAGAAGGATCTGACAATGTAGGATGTGATTTGCTTGATCGAGATGTTTGATGTTTGGAAAACGTACCCGAATGGCACGAATGCTTTGAAGGGTATCAACATTCGGATTGAAAAAGGCGAATTTGTGTATGTGGTTGGGCCGAGCGGAGCGGGAAAATCCACGTTCATCAAGCTCATGTACCGCGAAGAGAAGCCGACCAAGGGCCAAATTTTTCTCGGCGGATTCAATGTCAGCCGGATCAAGGAACGGCAAATTCCGCTCGTTCGCCGCAGCATCGGGGTTGTCTTCCAGGATTTCAAACTGTTGCCGACACTCACTGTATTCGAAAATGTCGCATTTGCGATGGAGGTAATCGAGAGCAACCCGAAGCAGATCAAGCCGCGCGTCATGGACGTGCTGGGATTGGTCAAATTGAAGCACAAGGCGAAAATGCTGCCAAGCGAGCTGTCTGGTGGCGAGCAGCAACGGGTGGCACTCGCGCGGGCGCTGGTGAACAACCCGGGCATTATTATCGCGGACGAGCCGACGGGTAACCTCGACCCGGAGACGTCCTGGGAGATCATGAAGCTGTTTGAGGAAATCAACCAGCGCGGCACGACGGTCGTCATGGCGACGCACAACCGGGAGATTGTCAACACGATGAGAAAGCGGGTCATTGCCATCGAGGCAGGACAGATCGCCCGTGATGAGCAGAGAGGGGATTACGGTTATGAAGATTAGAACGCTGGGACGCCATGTCCGTGAAGGGGTCAAAAACCTCGGCCGGAACGGCTGGATGTCGTTCGCGTCGGTCAGTGCCGTTACGATCACCCTTTTCATTTTGGGCGTGTTCCTCATCTTGGCAATGAACGTCAACTACTTTGCCAAATCAGTCGAAAAACAAGTGGAAATCAGAGTCTTCATGGCGGACCTTACCCCCAAGGAAGACTTGCAAAAATTCGAACAGAGCGTGCGCAACATGCCGACGGTGGAGTCCGTCGAGTTCATTTCCAAGGACGAAGGCTTGAAGCAGTTCAAGGAAAGCATGGGCGACAAGGCGTACCTTTTTGACGGCTTGGAAAAGGGAAATCCGCTTCCCGATTCTTTTGTGGTCAAGACGAAGCTGCCGCAAGATACGCCGGCAGTCGCCAATCAAATCAAGCAAATGAAATCGGTCAGAAGCTTGAACTACGGGGAGGGGACGGTTGAAAAGCTGTTCGCTGCCACTGACACTGTGCGAAACGTCGGGATCGGCTTCATCGTCGGCCTGGGCTTTACCGCCATGTTTTTGATTGCCAACACGATCAAGCTGACGATTGTCGCGAGACGCCGAGAGATCGAGATCATGAAGCTGGTTGGCGCGACAAACTGGTTTATCCGCTGGCCGTTTTTTGTAGAAGGACTGCTGATGGGAGTGTCCGGGGCGCTGATCCCGATCATCATGCTGACAGTTGGCTACTACTACCTGCTGGATGCTATCAATACCAGCTTCGAAGCTTCCCAACTGTTCAAACTGTTGCCATTGTACCCATTGGTATATCAGGTAGCCCTCGCTTTGCTGGCGATTGGCGCGTTTATCGGAATCTGGGGAAGCTTGGTGTCTGTGCGCCGCTTCTTGCGAGTTTAACATTGGAAAACGTGGGAGGAGTATCATGAGAAAGAGGATCCTATACACACTCTTAATCACCGGCCTCTTGGCTGGTTCTGCGATCCCGACTAACGTGAGCTGGGCAGCCAGCAAAGCATCTTTGGACAAGATCAATCGCGAGTTGAAGGAAATACAGCAAAAGAAGAAACAACAGCAGCAACAATTGAAGCAAACCGAGCAGCAGATCAGTGTCGTGCAAAAGGAACAGCAAGATTTGCAGACGCAACTGATGACGATCGACCTGCGCCGCAACGAGGCGCAAAACAAGCTGGACAAGCTCGAAAAGCAAATGAATGAAACAAAGGAAAAAGCTGCCGAGGCGCAAGATCAACTGGACGAGGCGAAGGATCGGGTAGCGAAGCGGGAAACGCTGCTGAAAACCCGGGTAAAATCCATGTATGAACGGGGAAATGTCTCGTACCTGGACGTGCTGCTCGGATCGTCCGACTTTGGCGATTTTCTGACCCGCATGGAGGGTTTGCAGTTGATCCTTGAGCAGGATACGCGTATCCTAGAAGACAATATTCGCGACAAAGAAACGATCGAGACGAAGAAGAAAGAAATCGAGCATCAACTGACCGTTTACGCGGGAATGCTCGACGAGGCGGAAGCGCTCAAGGCTGAACTGGACAAGCAGTACAAGCAAAGTCTCGTGGTCAAGGCCGAACTGAAGAAAAAAGAGGCCGCACTGGAAGAAGACCTGGAGCAGTACGGACAGCAACTGATCGAAATCACACGTCAGGAAGCCGCCAAATATGCGGAGCGTGTGCGCGCGATGAGCGCGTCCAGCACAGGGTACAAGGGCGGCAAGCTCGGTTTGCCGATCGCGGACGGACAGTTTCGCTTCAGTTCAGGCTTCGGGATGCGGTCAGACCCGTTTACAGGCCGTTCTGCTGGGCATAATGGTGTAGACATGGCAGCACACAAAGGAACGCCGATCTTGGCTGCGGCTGACGGGGTCGTCATTTTCGCAGGGTATTCCAACGGCTTCGGGAATACGGTAATGATTAAACACAGTGCGGAGATCACCACGCTCTACGGACACATTCGCGAGGGTGGCATCAAGGTTTCTGTGGGACAATCCGTATCGAGAGGCCAAAAAATCGCCGAAGTAGGCTCTACTGGCCGCTCTACCGGAAATCACCTTCATTTTACCGTCTACAAAAACGACGTTGCCGTCAACCCTATGCCGTACCTGAAATAGTCAAGCAACGGGCAGCCAGACAAATATTGCTAACGGCAAATGCATACACTAGCAGCATATCTTTTTGCCGGTAGCACAAAGGATGGTGACGTGAGTAGTGAGATGGAAAGGACGTACCGTATTAGCGCTTGTGCTCATCTCGATGGTGGCCAGCAGCTTTTTGACCATAGCGATGATGAAGACATCAGCCAGCGCGAACGCAACTCAGAATGGGGCGCTGACTGCGTCCACAGGCGCGGTGTTTTCGGGAGGCTCGGAATATCCCCAGGAGTTCAAGAAGCTGTATGAAGCGTTTACAGCGATTAAAAAAGACTACATTCAAACGGTTACGAATGAACAGTTGGTAGAAGGCGCAATCGGCGGGATGGTCGGAGCTTTGGAAGATCCGTACAGCGATTACATGGACCCGAAATCAGCCGAAGAGTTTACCTCGACGCTGCATTCGACTTTCCAGGGAATCGGTACAGAGGTCACGATGCAAAACGGACGGGTCACCGTCGTCTCGCCGTTCAAAGGTTCTCCGGCCGAGCGTGCGGGTCTTAGACCGAACGACCAGATTTTGAGCGTCAACGGAGAATCGCTGGAAGGCTTGGATCTGCATCAGGCCGTGACCAAAATTCGCGGGCCAAAAGGAACGAAAGCCGTTCTGAAGGTCGTGCGCGCAGGAGTGGCAGAGCCGCTCAACATCGTGTGCATTCGTGACGATATTCCAATCGAAACGGTGAATAGCCAAATTATCGAGAAAAACGGCGTAAAGGTCGGCGTGATCGGCATTACCCAGTTCTCGACGGAAACAGCCAAGCACTTCAAGGAGCAGCTTGCTTCCCTGGAGAAAACGGGAATCGGCGGCCTCGTCATCGACGTGCGCGGCAATCCGGGCGGCTATTTGCTGGCTGTCAAAGAAATCGGAGAAGTGCTCGTGCCGAAAAAAGGCGTCATCGTCGCCATTGAGTACGGTGCTGGCGGGCAGCAAAAAGAAGAGTACCGCTCGACAACGGATGCTGCCAAACCGTATCCGATTGCGGTCCTGATTAACGGCGGAAGTGCCAGTGCCTCGGAAATTTTGGCCGGGGCGATGCGCGACAGCGGCAACTACAAGCTGGTCGGCGAAAAGAGCTTCGGAAAAGGCACTGTCCAAAGCACGATGGAAATGACGGACAAGAGCCAGCTCAAGCTGACCATCGCCAAATGGGTCACCCCAAGCGGCGAATGGATTCACAAAAAAGGAATCGAGCCGGACTTCAAGGTCGCGCAGCCTGATTATTTCAATGCGACGCAGTTGCCAGCCGACAAGGAGCTGGTCCGCGACATGGCAGGCGCTGACGTGAAGAACCTGCAACTGATCCTGACCGGACTGAAATTGTCGCCAGGCCGCGATGACGGCTACTTTGACGAAAAGACCGAACAGGCGATCAAGCAGTTCCAGACGGCGAAAAAGCTGCCTGTAACCGGAAAAGTGGACGCGGCGACCCGCAGTCAGCTCGAAGAAAGCTTGCGCGAAACGATGCGCAAGCCGGAGAACGATCTGCAATTGCAGAAGGCGCTGGATGTCGTTACCGGCAAATAGGAAAAATAATCAAGAACAGGGAAGCAGGGAAATTCCGCTTTTCCGTAGAAATGATAACCACGGCAAATCACATGTCGTGGTTTTCTTTTTTTCCATTTGAGGTGAGGCAATTGGCGATTCAGGCAGATATGCTTTCCATTGCATATGGCTTTGCCGCATTTTTTCTCAATCCCGTTTTTTACCTCTTTCTCGGCTTCATTTACTTGCACTATCGCAGACAGATGAAGCTGGAAAGGCAGCTCTTTGCCGCACGCATGCAGTCTCCGCTCCTTTCGACAATCCGCGCAGCAGGGATGGGCGTGGCAGGGGGATTGTGCATCTCTCTTCTCGCCGCAGGACTGGGAGTCGTCGTGCAGGCGCAGGATTTGTGGATTTTATGGGCATTGGCCCTTCTTTTGGCGCTGGTTCGCTTGCGTTTTCTCTGCTTTGCTTATGCGGCGGGTCTGCTGACGGTTTTCCATGTAATTGCCCAACTGTTTCCGGGCTTGCAGGACGTTCCTGGTCTGGGCAGTGTGTGGACAATGCTGCTGCAGGCGAAGCCGATTCCGCTCCTTGCTCTGGTAGCCATCATGCACTTGATCGAAGCGATGCTCGTCCGCTGGAACGGGGGCAGGGACGCTTCTCCGCTGTTTGTCGAAGGACAGCGCGGACGAATCGTCGGGGCTTACTTGTTGCATTCTTTTTGGCTGACTCCGCTTGCCCTGTTCGTCCAGGTGGAGCCGGGGACGATCAGTGGCGCGCTTTATCCGGGCTGGCCGTTTTTTTCAGGCGAGCTTGCTTCCTTCGGACTGATGCTGCTGCCGACGGTTACGGGTTTTTCGGATATGACCCAGACGATGACACCATTGGAAAAGGTCAAGCAAATTTCCAAAAACCTTACCTGGTACGCAGTCGGGCTTTTGGCGCTTTGCGCTCTGTCCGTCTTGTTTGCCCCGCTCGTTTTGCTCGCTGCCCTGTTTGCGTTGTTCGGGCATGAAGCGTTGTTTTTCTGGAGCCAGTGGAAAGAAAGGAAGCGTTCTCCTTACTACATCCAGTCTTCACGCGGCATCAAGGTCATGGGAGTCATCCCGGGCACGCGGGCAGAGGAGATCGGGATTGCGACAGGAGAAATCATCGTGAAGGTCAACGGCATTCCGGTGCGGGACAAGGAAGACTTGTACCCGGCGTTGCAGGCCAATCCGGCTTTTTGCAAAATGGAAGTGCTCACGCGCGAAGGCGAGATGAAGTTTGTGCAGTGCGCTGTCTACGCGGGCAATCACCATCAGTTGGGAATCATCGTGGTGCCGGACGCAACGACTCGCGTATTTGTCGATTTGAAACGATCCAGCGTCGTCGAGCTTATCAAGCAGAAGCTGGAAAAACTGAATGTCGGAGCTTGATGTATCGAACGAGAGAAGGAGAGAAGGTATGCGCCAACGGTTGCGTGCCTTCTTTTTTTGGATGGACAGGTTCGATAAAAATTTTCTGAAAAGCCTGTCTGTTCGTAAAACTTACGCCTGGCTGGCGCGTCTACCTTTACGAGGAAATGAAGGGAGTGAGTCATTTGTCCGATCTGAAAAAAACGGTCTTGTGCGTTCTGACTGGGGCGTTAACGGCGACAAGCATAATGGTTGCGCCATTTGCCGGAGCAAGCGCAGAAAAATCGGCCAGTTCTGTACTCGCAGCGAATGCCGAGAGCGCAGTCCCTGCACCTGTTGCCAAAGGGGTGCAAAAATTGGTTCGGCTGTTACCGGAACTGTCTTCGCGCAAGGTCGTTTACGGTGGCGATGTGGATGGACCAGGTGTCAGCGGCGTAAAAGTGTCTTTTGTGCGGGCGGCCACCGGAACAGCTCAGGGGGAGGACAGCGCGATTTTTGACCGAGCCACAGGGAATTTGCTCCAGTTGGACCTCGTTCCCGCCAAAATGGCAAAGCCAGCATTTCCGACTGACCAGCAAGCGAAAACGCGAGCGCAGACTTTCCTGACAGGCTTGCTTGCTGGAAATACGTATCAGGCGAGAGAAGTGAAGAAGGAAGAAGGCAAGCTGACGGTCAGAATGGTTCGCAAAGTGAACAATGTGGTGTTCGACGATGCGTATGACAGCTTTGTCAGCTTCGACGCCGCGGGGCGGCTTGTCGGGTTGCGGATGTTTGACGGGCGATTGTATGAAACCGTGAATCTGGCGGTACTCCCTTCGCCGCAGCGCGTCATTTCCGCAGCGCAAGCAGTGGGCAAGTGGAAGGGACAACGCCCGCTGGAGCTGGTGTACTTGCTGCCGGAGCAGGAGCAAAACAATCAGACGGCAGCGCGTCTCGCCTATATTGTCAAGGATGGAGTCATTTCGCAGGAGCATACCGGCAGTGCCTTGGACGCGTTCAGCGGAAAAAGGCTGGCAGCACCAGTCCAGCAGGCACAAATTTTGAACGTGACCGGGACAGGGGAAAAGTGGAGCGCGCAGACCGAGAACGAGGCCCGCAATTTGCTGCGCATCCTGTTCAAACTCGAATCAGCCAATTTGCCGCTTGCCGTATTGGACGAGAAGTACGATGACGGCCAGGAGCGCCGTTTCTTTATTTGGGGTTACTTCCCGGAGAGTGTCGCCGATGCGGACAAGAAATACCACATCGGAAGTTTTCCGGTAGGGATCAGCCAGGCCCAAAAGCACCATATTATGCTCGAAACCGATGCCAAGACAGGGCGGCTGATTCGTTTTGTCTACAAGCAGGCAGATGAGCAGTGGTCCACCGCCAAAACAGACAAGAGCCGGGATCGCAAAGGGGCGGAAGCGTTGTTGCGAAGACTCGTGCCTTCCGGAAGCAACCAGTTGAGGCTTGCCGATGTCGGCACCGACAAATATACGACGCTGGTGGCCGACCCGCTTGTCGGCGGCGTTCCTGTCTACCGGATCGGGCAGATGAAAGAAGAAGGGATGTACACGATTACCGCAAATGCGTGGACGGGCAAGGTCGAGGAAGTTATCGTGAAGCGCCCGGACAACATGGTCTTCCCCGCTCGCGCCAAGGCGATCAATGAACAGGGAGCGATGGAGCGATTGCTGCAAGCCATGCCGCTTGAGCTGACCTACATTCACCAAAAGGATCGGCAAACAGGCGCGATGAGCTGGAAGCTTGGCTATGACCTGTCCTTCCGCCAGACCCGCTCGCACTGTTTTTGCGGGGGCGATGTGAAGATAGATACGACGTTGTATGTCGATGCGCTTACGGGACAGACGGTCGTAAAAGAATAGGGACAAGTAAAAAGAAAAAGCCGCACGCTCCAGAGAGAGCAAGTGCGGCTTTTTCGCATAGAAAGGACTAGGCGCTCGCTTCAAACCCGGTGATTTGATTCAGCGCAATTTTTTTGTCATCAGTCAAGACGAACTCCACGACGCCGTTTTTCATGCTGACGGCTTTAATGACACCGTTCAGGCTGTTGTCTATGGTCGAGCCGTCTGTATTGGTTTGCTTTTCCGTATAGGTGATGTTGAAGCCGATCATTTGGGCGTACTGCAGCGAATTGCTCATGACGCTGCTGTCCGGCCTGACGCTCATGCCCACGACCTGATCGAGCTTGACCGTCATGCCGTTATCGAGCGTAAACTGTGTGGCGCCGTCTTTCATGGAGAAGCCTGTGACGACCGCGTTGGCGATTTCATCTACTTTGGTGATGTCGTCTGTGGTCGCCGGATTGCCGTCTTTGTCTACTTCCTTGGTCGTCTTGTACGAGATTTCCTTGCCGATCATGTTCATGAACTTCACGCTGCTATCCAGCGCATTTCCGGTCATGCCCTGCGATTCCAGACCTTTGATGTCCGCGAGCGGAATCGGGGTAGACTCTCCGGCGATGCGGAAGTAGATTTTGCCGCTGTCCATGTAAACGGCGTCGAGCACGCCTTCCTTCGTCTCCGTCGAGGTTTCACCCGTCACCTCGTCTTTGGTCGTGAGGGAGTAGGTGGCGGTGCGGCCGATCAGCGACTCGTACTTTTCCAGTGTCAGCATGCTGTTGTTCGATTGCTCCATCAGCGTCGCCATTTTGGTGATTTTTTCCACCATGGTCATCATGCTCGTCTGCTGGATGAACTGGGAGTTGTCCATCGGGGACATCGGGTCCTGATGCTTCAACTGTTCCAGCAGCAGCTTCATGAAGGCGTTGTTGTCAAGCTCTGTGGTGAACTCCTTTTTGCCTTGATAGCTCATATGTGGTTGAATATAAGGATTATTTTTAACGGTGGTTCCGATATCTGACATGTCGATCCTCCCTGAAGGTGGCGAGTCTAACCGTACGTGCTTGTACACTACTACTTATTATCGGTATAATGTGTCGAAGGATGAAGACAAACATTTGTTCGAATTTCGGCTTATCATAGCCGGAATTGTGTTATAATGGAAATAGAAACAGTTATGCAACGAGGAGATGAACGAGGGAATGGACCGTTTTGAATTGGTATCGGAGTATCAACCGTCCGGTGACCAGCCGACCGCGATCGCCGAACTGGTAGCGGGGCTCCAGGCAGGCAAGCGGCACCAGACGTTGCTCGGGGCCACTGGTACGGGAAAAACCTATACGGCCGCCCAGGTGATTGCCCAGGTGAACAAGCCGACACTGGTGATGGCGCACAACAAGACATTGGCTGCCCAGCTATGCGCAGAGTTCAAGGAGTTTTTCCCGAATAACGCGGTGGAATACTTCGTCAGCTACTACGACTACTACCAGCCGGAAGCGTACATTCCCCAATCGGATACGTTTATTGAAAAAGACTCCAGCATCAACGACGAGATCGACAAGCTGCGTCACTCGGCGACCAGTGCCCTGTTTGAGCGGCGCGACGTCATTATTGTGGCGTCGGTATCGTGCATCTACGGCTTGGGTTCGCCGGAAGAATACAAGGAGCTGCTGCTGTCGCTGCGCGTCGGCATGGAAAAAGGACGAGACGAGATTTTGCATCGGCTGGTCGACATCCAGTACACGCGCAACGACATCAACTTTACGCGGGGGACCTTCCGGGTGCGCGGAGACGTCGTGGAGATTTTTCCGGCGTCACAGAGCGAGCAGGCGATTCGCGTGGAGTTTTTCGGAGACGAAATTGAGCGGATCACCTCCATTGACGTGCTGACCGGAGAGATTTTAGGGCAGCGCGACCACGTAGCGATTTTCCCTGCGTCCCACTATGTCACCCGCGAAGAAAAAATGAAGCTGGCCGTCCAAAGCATCGAGGCGGAGCTGGAAGAGCGGCTGGCAGAGCTGCGCGCAGCCGGGAAGCTGCTGGAAGCGCAGCGGCTGGAGCAGCGGACGCGCTACGATATTGAGATGATGCTGGAGATGGGCTTTTGCTCCGGGATCGAAAACTACTCGCGCCATCTGACGGGGCTTCCGGCAGGGCACGCTCCGTACACGCTGATGGATTACTTTCCAGAGGACTACCTGCTGTTGATTGACGAGTCGCACATGACCTTGCCGCAGGTGCGGGGGATGTACAACGGCGACCAGGCGCGCAAGAACGTACTGGTCGAGCATGGATTCCGCCTGCCGTCTGCGAAGGATAACCGCCCGCTGCGATTCGAGGAGTTTGAGCAAAAAATCAACCAGGCGATATACATCTCGGCAACGCCCGGCCCGTATGAGCTGGAGCACTGCCCGGAACTGGTGCAGCAGGTCATTCGCCCGACAGGACTGGTCGACCCGACGATCTCGGTGCGCCCGATCAAAGGGCAAATTGACGATCTCATCGGGGAAATCCAGGCTACGATTGCCAAAAACGAACGCGTCCTCGTCACGACATTGACGAAAAAAATGTCGGAGGACCTGACCGATTACTTGAAAGAAATCGGGATCAAGGTCCGCTACTTGCACTCCGACATCAAGACGATCGAACGGATGCAGATTTTGCGTTCCTTGCGATTGGGCGAATTTGACGTGCTGATCGGGATCAACCTGTTGCGGGAAGGTCTGGACTTGCCCGAGGTTTCGCTTGTCGCTATTTTGGACGCCGACAAGGAAGGCTTCCTGCGCAACGAGCGCTCCCTGATCCAGACGATCGGGCGGGCAGCCCGGAACGCCGAAGGGCGCGTGATTATGTACGCGGACAAGATGACGGACTCGATGAACTCGGCGATTCGCGAGACGGAGCGCCGCCGCGCCATCCAGCTCGCCTACAACGAGAAGCACGGCATCACCCCGCAGACGGTGAAAAAAGCTGTGCGCGAAGTGATTGAGGCGACAAAGGTGGCCGAGGAAAAAGCGGACTATTTGCCACACGCCGATTTCAAGAAGATGCCGAAGAAAGATCGACTGGCTGTCATCGAACGCATGGAAGAAGAAATGAAGGAAGCGGCGCGCAACCTCATGTTCGAGCGTGCGGCCGAACTGCGTGATTTGATTCTGGAGCTGAAGGCGGAACTCTAAGGAGAGGTTTTTTCATGCCATTGGAACATATTGTCGTCAAGGGCGCGCGTGCCCACAATCTGAAAAACATTGATGTAGTGATTCCGAGGGACAAATTCGTCGTATTGACGGGTTTGTCCGGCTCGGGAAAGTCTTCCCTTGCTTTTGACACGATTTACGCAGAGGGACAGCGGCGCTACGTGGAGTCTCTCTCTGCCTATGCCCGCCAGTTCCTCGGGCAGATGGACAAGCCGGATGTGGATTCGATTGAAGGGCTGTCGCCCGCTATTTCCATCGACCAGAAGACGACGAGCCGCAACCCGCGCTCCACAGTCGGTACGGTGACGGAAATCTACGACTATTTGCGTCTTTTGTATGCGCGTGTGGGCAGAGCGATCTGTCCCGAGCACGGCATCGAAATTCAGTCCCAGACGATCGAGCAGATGGTAGATCGCCTGATGGAGTACCCGGAGCGCACGAGAATGCAAATCCTCGCGCCCATGGTACAGGGGCGCAAGGGAGAGCACGTCAAGCTGCTGGAGGACATTCGCAAGCAGGGCTTCGTGCGCGTGCGTGTGAACGGCGAAATTACCGATTTGTCCGAGGACATCAAGCTGGAAAAAAACAAAAAGCACAACATCGAAGTCGTGGTGGACCGCGTCGTCGTGAAGCCGGATGTGCAGTCGCGCCTCGCGGACTCTTTGGAGACGGCTTTGCGCCTCGCGGACGGCAAGGTGATCGTCGACGTGATGGAGCAGGAGGAGCTGTTGTTCAGCGAGAAGCACGCCTGCCCGATTTGCGGATTTTCCATCGGCGAGCTGGAGCCGCGAATTTTCTCTTTCAACAGTCCGTTTGGCGCGTGCCCGGAGTGCGACGGTTTGGGCGTAAAGCTGGAGGTAGACCCGGACATGGTCGTTCCGGATGCGACCAAGACGTTGCATGACGGCGCGATTGGCGCCTGGGAGCCGAAGTCGTCGACTTACTATCAGCAGTTGCTGGAATCGGCTTGCCGCCACTTTAACATTCGCATGGACATTCCATACGAGGAGCTGCCCCCGGAGCAAGTGCAGATTTTGATGTACGGCAGCGAAGGGGAGAAAATCCAGTTCCGCTATGAAAATGAGTTCGGGCAAGTCAGGGAAGCGGTTGTGCCGTTTGAAGGCGTCATTCCGAATCTGCAACGCCGTCATCTGGAAACCAGCTCGGACTACATTCGCGAGCAAATCGAAGGCTTCATGAGCCAAAAACCTTGCCCTGTCTGCAAAGGGCACCGTTTGCGTCAGGAGAGCCTCGCTGTGAAGGTTGGAGAGCGCAGCATTTCCGAGCTGACGACGCTGTCGATTCTCGATGCACACCAGTTCATTAATGAACTGGAGTTGACCGAGCGGGAAGCGAAGATTGCCAACCTGATCGTGAAGGAAATCAAGGCACGGCTCAACTTTTTGATCGACGTCGGGCTGGATTACTTGACTCTGAGCCGGGCGGCCGGGACATTGTCCGGGGGCGAGGCGCAGCGGATCAGGCTGGCTACCCAGATCGGCTCCAGCCTGATGGGCGTCCTCTACATCCTCGACGAGCCGAGCATCGGTCTGCACCAGCGGGATAACGCCCGCCTGATTAAGACCCTGGAGCATATGACCAAGCTGGGGAACACGCTGATCGTCGTCGAGCATGACGAAGATACGATGATGGCTTGCGACTACATTATCGACATCGGGCCTGGTGCGGGTATTCACGGTGGCCAGGTAGTGTCTGCGGGCACGCCGGAAGAAGTGATGAAGGATGAAAACTCGCTCACAGGCGCCTATTTGAGCGGTCGCAAGTTCATTCCGGTCCCGCTGGAGCGCAGAAAGCCTACAGACAAATGGATCAAAATCGAGGGCGCGAAGGAAAACAACCTGAAAAACGTCACAGCGAAAATTCCGCTGGGATTGTTCGTCGCTGTGACAGGTGTATCAGGCTCCGGGAAAAGTACGCTCATCAACGAGATTTTGCAAAAGGCGCTGTCGCGCGATCTGAACGGCGCCAAAGTAAAGCCGGGCGAACACCGCCGCATCGTGGGACTGGAGCATCTGGACAAAGTCATTGATATCGACCAATCCCCAATTGGCCGGACGCCGCGCTCCAATCCGGCGACGTACACAGGCGTCTTTGACGACATTCGCGATCTGTTTGCCTCGACGAACGAAGCGAAGGTGCGCGGTTACAAAAAAGGCCGCTTCAGCTTCAACGTCAAAGGCGGGCGCTGTGAGGCGTGCAGCGGCGACGGGATTATCAAAATCGAGATGCACTTTTTGCCGGACGTGTACGTGCCTTGCGAGGTGTGCCACGGCAAGCGCTACAACCGGGAGACGCTCGATGTAAAATACAAGGGCAAGAGCATCGCTGACGTGCTGGAAATGACGATTGAGGATGCGGTGGAGTTTTTCCGCAATCTGCCGAAGATCGAGCGCAAGCTGCAAACGATTGTGGACGTCGGCCTTGGCTACATGAAGCTGGGACAGCCTGCAACGACTCTCTCCGGCGGGGAAGCGCAGCGCGTCAAGCTGGCCTCCGAGCTGTATCGCCGCAGCACAGGGCGCACGCTGTACATTTTGGATGAGCCGACAACAGGCTTGCATACGGATGACATCGACCGTCTGCTCAAGGTGTTGCAGCGCCTGGTGGAAAACGGCGACACAGTACTCGTCATCGAGCACAATCTGGATGTCATCAAAACGGTCGATTACATCGTCGATTTGGGGCCAGAAGGCGGTACCCGCGGCGGACAGATTGTCGGCACAGGTACGCCGGAAGAAGTGGCGCAATTGGAAGGCTCGTACACGGGAACGTACTTGAAGCCGATTTTGGAAAGAGATAGAGCGAGAACCATGGCCAAGCTGGAACAGTTGGTATCGAAGTAAACAAAGATGGCCTCCCTGGCAAAAGCAGGGGGGCGTCTTTTTCTGTACAAAACAAGCCGGGCAAGAAAAAGGGAACCGCTAAAAGCGTGGCGAGGCTGCGCCATGCCATGCTCATGCTGGCAAGAGACGGGGGAGAAGAACATGGAATACGTGGCAAAAGCGCTGGCGGCCCTCCCAGCCGATCTGGTGGAGGAAGCGAAAAAATGCTTTGACGGTCAAGACCCTGCACACGATTGGCAGCATAATTTGCGCGTGCTGGCGATGTGCGAGCGGATCGGCGGCGAGGAAGGGGCGGACATGCAGGTGCTGCGCCTCGCTGCTTTGCTGCACGATGTCGGGAGAGCGGAGGAGCGGCAGACCGGGGAGTGTCACGCGGAAATCAGCGCGCGAATGGCAGGAAAATGGCTGCGGGAGCGCGGCATGGAAGAAGAACGGATCGCGCGGGTACAGTCCGTGATCCTCGCCCATCGCTTTCGCAAGGAGCGTCCGCCTGTAACCCTGGAAGAAAAAATCTTGTTCGATGCGGACAAGCTCGATTCAATTGGCGCTATTGGAGTTGCCAGAGTTTTTGCTTATACTGGGGTTATTGGAGGGCCTATCCAATCCGACGACCCGCAGCAGCATACTCCGCTCAAGGAGTATGACTGGAAGCTGCAGCGCATCAAAGACAGGCTGTTCACCAAAACGGCCCAAGCGATTGCGCAGGAACGGCACGCGTTCATGGTCCGCTTTTTTGCGCAGTGGGAGCGGGAAGTGAAAGGACTCCAGTAGACGCTGGGGAAACTGGCGGAAGGAGGAATGAGGATGATCCGCTGGATAATCAAAATGCTCCTGAACGGAGCTGCCTTGCTTTTCATTAGCAAATGGTTTGCGTCCATTTATGTTGCGAATTTCACCGTGGCATTGTGGGCCATTCTGATTTTGGGTGTCGTGAACACGTTGATTCGTCCGGTGCTGATGTTTTTTACTTTGCCGCTGACGATCCTGACGTTGGGGCTTTTCTGGTTTGTCATCAACGCTGTGACGTTTGCCCTGACAGCCTACTTCATTGACGGATTCGAAGTGGGACCGTGGCCGGACAATATCGGCATCGTCATCGTGGCTGCCGCGCTGATGAGTATTTTTGGCTGGTTGATCGAAATGGTTGTCGGCATGAAAAAAGAGAAAAGGTAGAAAGCATCAAAAAAAACCCGCGGACTCTTTCGGGAGAGTTCGCGGGTTTGCTATTGTGGCGGGATTATGCTTGATTGTTAGATTTCTCTTCGTTTCGCATGTGAGGCGGGAGTGGTTCGTACAAGAAACCGACTTTCATAACACCTGCGACGCTCAAAACAGACAGGGCGCCAAAGAAACTGCAAACAGTGGAAAGCACTTTCTTCATGGGTATCATCCTCTCGAAAATGTTTTTTCTAGGAAAGATACAAAGCGAAACGAAACAGGCATGAGAAGCAGAGACTGATAGATAATTGCTAGTATGTAAGTCATAGGTAGCTTATAGGAATATCTTACCAAGAAAAGTGAGAGAATGCAACCAATAACTATCAGTAGAATAGCGATTTTTCGATGCTTTTTCTGGACAGTTGGGTTGTCTGGCATGTATGTATGTTTAGCTGGAGCGTATGTATAATTGATAAATGTTCCTGCCCCTGCAACGAGAAGGATGAGGAGCGGCATGACAGCAACAGAAGCCAGAGAAACATACTTGATAATAGCACCGCCAATAAGTAAGAGCAGGAGTGTCGCTACTAGACAGGACCATGGATTTTTAAAATGAACGCCGCCCGTGAAAAAACGGAGTAGAAAAAAGAAACAAAGGAGAGGGAAGACTTCTCCTAATAAGTTGAATACCGCAGAAACGAGTACGATGAAGAAAAGATTGATGACATTTAGCAAAAAGAGTTCAATTCCATGCGCCAATTGTCCCACGGTGTATGGCGAATCTTCTGTCTTAATCGACCGGGCAATTTTTCCTGACAATTTTTCTGTCCAGGTCATTCGGTTGCCTCCCTGCTAGCGGTTTGCAAAAGAAATGAAAAAACTGGTGATACCATCGGCAGATTTGACTTGAATGTTGCCGTTGTAGCGTTCCGCCACGTTTTTGACGATGGCTAGTCCAAGTCCGCCTTCTCCATTTTTCTTCGTGGTATAGCCCATTTGGAAGATTTCCTGAAGTTGACATTCCGGGATTGTCGGACCGCTATTTTCGATATACAGGAAGTGCTCGTTTTCTGTTTGTCCCCATTCAAGGCGTATGTAGCGATTTTCCTCCAGTTCGTAAGAGGTTGCACGTATGGCGTTGTCCAGCAGATTGCCCAAGATTTTGATTAAATCATATGTTTTGTAGTGCGAGAACTGGCTGATCTCCTTGATTTCCAACGTGAGCGAGATACGCTCAGCCAGACAAACTACCATTTTGGATTGCAGCAAGGAAGCAACGGCAGGATTTTTGATACGCTCCAATACTTGCGAACTGGAATCAGCGGATCTTTCAATCAGGACCGTTTCCTTTAACAGTTGCTCTACGTATTCTTTGGCGTGGCTATGCAGTTCTTTTTTCAAGAATCCATTGATTGCTGTGTAATGGTTCAAAGAATCGTGCTTGATGGAGCGAACGGCGGTAAAGAGATCCTGAATGGTGTTCAAATAAGGCGTTCCGGTTTCTTCTTCTACACGATTGATCGTCAAATTAAGATAAATCCGGAACAAAACCACAATCACGATGAACAAAGCCAAAATGGCTAACTGAAAGAACATTTGAAACTGCGGAGTATACAGCGCAAGAATGGCCGAGTTGTTCTCTCTCAGAAAAAACGACGTGTTCATAAATAGAATGAGCAAAAACTCGACGCTTCCCAGAAGAATTAACAGGAACAAGTAACGATTTAAACGGTTGTGCTGAAATAGCTGATGAATGTCAAATTTGGTTGTTCGCAATACGATAGCGATGGTTAGAAATACGCCTAGATAAAATAAACGGGCAAACACTGCTAGCATCGTAGTAGACAATATTTCTTCCAGGAATAACTGCTGACTGTTAAAAATGGCGAGAATAATTGATTCGGCAAGAATCATGACGACCAGTGCGATCGTTCCCATAAATACCGATTTGAGAATGTTAAACCGATATAACAGGATCAGGTACGCAGTCATGCATAAAAACATCAATATCACTTTCGGTTGATAAAGCACTTCCAGCAAAGTTAGCAGCTCGCCTGTTAGTGCAAATAGCAGGCTAAATAGAATGGCTTGTTTCTTCTGTTCGAACACCGACAGGTTGAATAAAGCCAAACTAATCGTCAGTAGCAAGAAGGCTTCGGGTATGTCTACGAGTAAGAAGCGAAGTAAAAAATCCAAGGTGTTGCCTCCTCTTTTTGTCCGACATTCGGAGTAAAGCAGTCTATATTTGCACTTTAACCAGATTTCGCCTGATACCAACCTCATTTTATATCTTATGAAATAACGCGAAAAATGTAAATGATACGACAAATTGCAAGCTTAGGCAAGTTGGGGGGCGAGAGGCAAAGGTTGTCGGAGGCAAGACGGTTTCGATACAATAGAGGCACACAACCGGGGACGGATATCCCAGATAAGGGGGAAGCTTTCATGCGCAAGACAAATGTGAGCCACCTTGTGGATCATTTCAATATGACGATTTTAAGCGGAGAAGAGGGGCTGGGGCGCGAGATTACGGTGACGGATTTGAGCCGTCCGGGCTTGCAGCTTGCAGGCTACTACTCCTACTACGCCGAGGAACGGATTCAACTGTTTGGCTTGACGGAAATCAACTTTTTCCAGACGCTGAACAGGGATGAGCGATTGGAGCGCATGAATTTTTTGATGCAGGGGCAGACGCCGTGTTTTTGTGTGACGCGCAACCAGCCTGTCCCGGAGGAAATGATCGAGGCCTCGAACAACTGGGGCGTGCCTGTGCTGCAATCGCCTTTGGCGACGACGACCTTGGTGGGCAAAATGACCAACTTCCTGGAGAACCGCCTGGCGCCTACTACCACGATTCATGGCGTACTGACGGATATTTACGGGGTCGGCGTCCTGATTATGGGATCGAGCGGAATCGGGAAAAGCGAAGCCGCTTTGGAACTGGTCAAACGCGGGCATCGGCTGGTGGCGGATGATGCTGTCGAAATTCGCCAGACGCAGGCAGGCCAGCTAAGCGGCAGCGCACCTGAGCTGATCCAGCATTTGCTGGAGATTCGCGGCGTGGGGATCATCAATGTCATGACCATGTTCGGAGCAGGGGCTGTCCGCAACGTGAAAAATATTGAGATGGTCGTGCAACTGGAGCTGTGGGAACCGCACAAAATGTATGAGCGGCTTGGACTGGACGAAGAGACGCTGAAAATCATGGACACGGACATCCCGATCATTACCGTACCCGTGCGACCAGGGCGAAATCTGGCCGTCATCATCGAAGTGGCAGCGATGAACTTCCGCCTGAAGCGGATGGGCTACAATGCGGCGATGCATTTCTCGCGCAAGCAGTCGAACGCCATTCTGGAAGATGCCGATTCAGACTTGTAGGACGGAGAGTGGCGCATGAGGAAGACAACACGTTATCCGGTCCAGGGGCCAAACCCGCTCTGGCAAATGTACCGCACGGTCAGCTTCTGGAAAGTCATGAAAAACTTCATCGTCATCCAGCTTGCCCGCTACACGCCTTTTCCGTCATGGAAAAACTGGATGTACCGCACCTTTTTGCGGATGGAGGTCGGGCAGGAAACGGCAGTGGCGCTGATGGTCATGATGGACACGATGTTTCCGGAGTTGATAAAAATCGGCAAAAACAGTGTAATTGGCTACAATACGACCATTCTCGCCCACGAGTATCTCGTGGAGGAATACCGGCTGGGAGAAGTGCGCATTGGTGACAGGGTGCTGATTGGAGCCAACTCGACGATTTTGCCGGGGGTGACGATTGGGGACGGGGCGATCGTGGCTGCGGGAACGGTGGTCCACAAGGACGTGGCGCCCGGGTCTTTTGTCGGCGGCAACCCGATGCAAGTGATTCGGCCGGGAGGGCTTGAGGAAAAATAGGCTCGCGCGCCGCTGGTCAGGCTTTTGCGGGAGAAAGAAAGAATAAAGGAACGGAGTCCGTTTTGGCGGGCTCTTTTTTATTGGCTTGCAGAGGCGGGGCTGCTGATGAAGCCATTGTAAATGAGAGGTGCTTGCAAGCGTTGTTCGGGGCGCCTATAACCTATAATCAAGAATTTTTCGACTATTCTTATCTCCGTTGACCGTGAGCGGTCTTCGTGGTAATCTTCATCATAACACTTTAGTTTGTTACCATATTAGCAGAGTAAAGCGAAACGGAACAATGGAGGGAATGACGATGGCGAAGCCGTTGGGATTTGAAAAACCGCTGGGGATGCGGGACATATTACCGGAATCACTGGCGAAGCAACGGCATTTGGAGCGGGCGCTGCGGCATTGTATCGAACGGTGGGGGTACGAGGAAATTTCCACACCGTCGCTGGAGTATTACGATACCGTGGGAATGGCGAGCGCAACGCTGACAGATCGAATGTTTCGCCTGTTGGATAAACAGGGGCATACCGTTGTGCTGCGGCCGGACATGACGACGCCAATCGCTCGCGTTGTTTCTTCTTTATATAAAGATGTACCGCTGCCGATCCGCCTGTTTTATCAGGCCAACGTGTTTCGCGCCCAGGAGAAGGAAGCTGGCCGAAATGCGGAGTTTTTCCAGACGGGGATCGAGCTGATTGGCGACGGCTCTGTGGATGCGGATGCGGAGGCGATCGCGCTGGCAGTTTTTTGTTTGCGGGCGGCAGGCGTGGAGACGTTCCGAATCGCGATCGGGCACGTCGATTTTGTAGACGGGCTGCTGGAGGACGTGGTCGCCGAAGCGGATGTGCGCCAGCAATTCCGCCAGTATTTGCACGAGCGCGATTTTGTCGGCTTCCGCCAATTGCTGGAGACGGTTGCGATTGGCTCTGCGGGGAAAAAACGGCTGGACGCCTTGCTTCGTTTGCGCGGCGGAAAAAGCAAAATCGCGGAGGCGCGGGAGCTTGCGGGTGACGGAAAAGCAGGGCGGGCGGTAGAAACGATTGCTTCCTTGTGGGAATCGCTGGAGGCATACGGGGTTACCGAGGATTTGCTGTTGGACTTCAATCTGATTATCAATCTGAACTACTATACAGGCGTTGTCTTTGAAGGCTACGCCGCCGATCTCGGCTCTCCGCTGTTGGGCGGCGGGCGTTACGATCAGCTTTTGGCCCAGTTCGGGCGCTCTGCACCTGCCACCGGGTTTGCGATCAAAATGGATCGGCTGCTGACGGTCACGCCGTCGCTGCGAGGTCAAGCGCCAGAACGCATTTTGCTGCTTTATACAGAAGATCGGCGGCCGGAAGCATTGGCAAAGGCGCAGCAGTTGCGCGCGGACTTCCAGGTGGTCGTGACCCGGCTCGTAACGGGAAAAGCGGAGATAGCGGCAGAGAGCGGGCAAGGCTACAGCAAGGTGATCTGCATGACGGAACAGGAGGAGTAGGAGATGGCGTTTTTCGCAAATGAGCAAAAGCTGACGATTGCCATGCCCAAAGGGCGAATTTTTGAAGAGGCTGTGCACTTTTTGCAGCAGGCGGGTCTGGAGGTAACGGCTGAACTGCAGGATTCACGCAAGCTGGTCATCCCGGTGGAAAATGCCAGGCTCGAATTTATTTTGGCAAAGCCTACCGATGTCCCGACTTATGTGGAATACGGAGTTGCAGACGTAGGCGTGGTCGGCAAGGACGTTTTGCTCGAAGAAGAACGGGATGTCTACGAGCTGTTGGACCTGCAGATCGGCTACTGCCGGATGATGGTCGCCGGATTGCCGGACTGGAAGCCGACAGAAGCGCCGAGAGTGGCGACCAAATATCCGAAGATCGCTTCCCGCTATTTTCGCGAGCAGGGGCAGCAGGTGGAGGTCATCAAGCTGAACGGCTCGGTGGAGCTGGCGCCGATGATCGGGCTTGCGGACAGGATTGTGGATATCGTCTCTACCGGCCGGACGTTAAAAGAAAATGGCCTGGTGGAGCTGGAACATATTTGCGAGATTACGACGCGGCTGATTGCCAACCGCGCGAGCTACCGGATGAAAAGCGAAGCGGTCGATGATATTGCCGGAAAGTTTCTGGAGGTTATTCCAGGCAGAAAATAGAGAGAAGGAGGGGGAGAAGGACCATGCGGATTATGGAAGCGAGTCAGTTTGACGGAAAGCGGTCGGTGGAGTCGGGGACGAGAGAGCAGCAGGAAGCCGTCAGGGCCATTCTCGCCGCTGTTCGGGAGCGAAAAGACGAAGCTTTGCGGGAATATACAGAGAGGTTTGACCGGGTGCGGCTGGAGACGTTTCGGGTGAGCGCAGCGGAGTTTGCCGAAGCGAGCGAGCAAGTCTCTCCGCAGGTCAAAGCGGCTTTACAGGAGGCGGCGGAAAACATACGCGATTACCATAGCCGCCAGGTGCGCCAGTCGTGGTTTGTGACGAAGGAGAGCGGCACGATGCTGGGACAGTTGATTCGCCCTTTGCAGCGCGCGGGACTGTATGTGCCAGGGGGCACGGCCGCCTATCCTTCCAGCGTCCTGATGAACGCGATCCCGGCCAAAATCGCAGGCGTCCCCGAGGTGGTCATCACTACCCCGCCGGGAGCGGACGGCAAGGTCAATCCGGCGATTCTCGTAGCGGCGCAGATCGCGGGGGTGACGGAGATTTACAAAGTGGGCGGAGCGCAAGCCATCGCGGCGCTCACCTATGGCACGGAACAGATCAAGGCGGTAGACAAGATCGTCGGGCCGGGCAATATTTTTGTCGCATTGGCAAAGCGCGAGGTGTTCGGGCTGGTCAGCATTGACATGGTAGCCGGGCCAAGCGAAATTGCCGTGCTGGCTGATGACACCGCCAATGCGCGTTATGTCGCTGCCGATTTGCTGTCGCAGGCGGAGCATGATCCGATGTCGGCCGCGATTTTGGTCACGCCTTCGCGGGAGTTGGCCGAGCAGGTGGCGCTGGAGGTAGAGCGGCAGCTTGCCGAACTGCCGCGCCAGTCGATTGCTGCAGCGGCGATTCGGGATTACGGGGCGATTTTGCTCGTGGAAAATTTGGACGAAGGGTTCGCCGTCATCAACCGGATCGCTCCCGAGCATTTGGAGATCATGATTGCAGAGCCTTTCGCACAGTTGGGCAAGGTGCAAAACGCCGGGGCGATTTTCCTCGGGCCGTACAGCTCAGAGCCTGTCGGCGATTATTTTGCCGGAACCAACCATGTGATTCCGACTAACGGCACGGCGCGTTTTTCCTCGCCGCTGTCGGTGGATGACTTTATCAAAAAATCCAGTGTCATCTCTTACAGCAAGGATGACCTGGTGAAAAACGGGCCAAAAATCGTGACCCTGGCCGAGCAGGAAGGGCTGGCGGGGCATGGACGCGCCATAACCGAGAGACTGCGCGACTTTGATCGCGAGAAGCAGGAGTGTGACCAGTGATGAGTGATCGTACAATCCGCACAGCAGCTATTGAGCGCAATACAAATGAGACGCAGATCGCCCTTTCTTTTGGCGTAGATGGAGCAGGCGAAAGCAAGCAGGAGTCGGGAGTGCCTTTTTTGGACCACATGCTTGACTTGTTCACCCGGCACGGGCATTTTGATCTGACGGTAAAAGCAAAAGGAGACATCGAAATCGACTACCACCACACGGTAGAGGACATCGGCATCTGTCTCGGGCATTGCATCCGCGAGGCACTGGGCGACAAAAAAGGAATCAAGCGCTACGGAAACGCCTTTGTTCCGATGGATGACGCGCTGGCGCAGGTTGTGATCGACATTAGCAACCGGCCGCATCTGGAGTATCGGGCCGCTTATCCTACGAACATGGTCGGCCAGTTTCCGACTGAGCTTGTGCATGAATTTCTGTGGAAGCTGGCGCTCGAAGCGCGGATCAATCTGCATGTGATCTTGCACTACGGCCACAATACGCACCACATGATCGAGGCTATTTTCAAAGCGCTGGGCCGTGCTCTGGACGAAGCGACGACGATCGATCCGCGTGTAAAAGGGGTCCCGTCTACCAAAGGGGTTTTGTAGGATGATAGGCATCATTGATTACGGCATGGGCAATTTGTACAGCTTGAGCAAGGCTTTGGAGCGGCTCGGCTATTCGTATGAGTTCGTTTCTGCGCCTGATCGGCTGCAGGAGTACAGCGGGCTGATTTTGCCGGGGGTAGGCGCTTTTGGCGACGCGATTGCAAACATCAGGGAGCTGGGCCTGGATCGGGCGATTGACGCATACGTCGCTTCCGAACGGCCGATCTTGGGCATTTGCCTGGGGATGCAGCTTTTGTTTGACAAAAGCGAGGAGCACGGGGAAAACACCGGACTCGGCCTGATTCGCGGTGAAGCGGTCCGTTTTTGCGGCGACTACAAAGTGCCGCACATGGGCTGGAACCAGTTGCGTCTCCGGCGGGAGCATCCGCTTCTGGAGGGAGTGCGCGAAGGCGAGTACGTTTATTTTGTTCACTCTTACCATGTGCTGTGCAAGCCGGATGTGCTGCTGGCGACGAGCGACTATCATCAGGAGGTCACGGCGATTGTCGGACGTGGCCAGGTGTACGGGATGCAGTTCCATCCGGAAAAGAGCGGAGAGACGGGAATGCGGCTGCTGCGCAATTTTGCCGTTCAATGCGAGGGGGTTTTGGCGTGAGTTTTATCATTTATCCAGCTATTGATATTCGCGGCGGAAAATGTGTGCGGCTGTTTCAAGGGGATTACGCCCAAGAGACGGTGTATGCGGATTCGCCTGTTGCCATGGCAAAGCGTTGGGTAGAGCAGGGGGCCGAGTGGGTGCACCTCGTTGATCTGGACGGGGCCAAGGAAGGAAAGCCGGCCAATGCGTCCATCATCAAGGAAATCGCCCGCACAGTGTCCGTCCCCGTGCAGGTTGGCGGCGGCATTCGGACGGAAGCGCAGATCAAGGACTATTTGGATGCAGGCGTGGCGCGGGTGATTGTCGGCACCGCCGCGATTGAAGACGAGCCTTTTACGAAACGCATTTTGCAGGCGTACGGCGACAAAATCGCGATTGGACTCGACTGCCGCAATGGCCTGGTCGCTACGCGCGGCTGGCTGGAGACAACGGACGTCGCGGCGACAGAGCTGGCAAAGCGGCTGGTGGCATACGGCGCGGAAACGTTTATTTATACCGATATTGCCCGCGACGGCACGATGACAGGGCCGAATGTCGAGGAAATCGCAGCACTCGCGATAGCGACAGGCAAGTCGGTCATTGCCTCTGGAGGCGTGAGTCGGCTTGATGACCTGCTCGTTTTGGCAGGGCATGCAGCAGACGGAGTGTCCGGCGCGATTGTCGGAAAAGCTCTTTACACGGACGCTTTCACGCTGGAAGAAGCGCTGACTCGCATGGAGGGACGTGAGCAGGATGTTGGCTAAAAGAATCATCCCGTGTCTCGATGTCAAAGACGGGCGGGTTGTAAAAGGAGTCCAGTTTGTGGGGCTGCGCGACGCCGGAGATCCGGTCGAGCTGGCGAAGAAGTACAGTGAAGAGCGTGCGGACGAGCTGGTGTTCCTGGATATTTCCGCCTCCCACGAAGGGCGCAAGACGATGGTGGATGTCATCGAGCGGACGGCGGCCAACATTACGATTCCGTTTACCGTTGGCGGCGGCATCAACAGCGTGGAGGACATGAAGCGGATTTTGCGCGCCGGAGCGGACAAAATTTCGCTGAACACAGCCGCTGTGCTTCGTCCCGAGCTTGTTCGCGAGGGGGCGAATGTGTTCGGCTCCCAGTGCATCGTAGTCGCGATTGACGCCAGGTCGGTAGGGGAAGGGCGCTGGGAAGTGTACACGCACGGCGGACGCAACGCTGCCGGCAAAGATGTCGTTAGCTGGGCGCAAGAAGTGGAAGCGCTGGGAGCAGGCGAAATTCTTTTGACCAGCATGGATGATGACGGCGAGAAAAAGGGCTTTGGGATCGAATTGACCAGACGCGTCTCGGAAGCGGTAAACATTCCGGTGATTGCTTCTGGTGGGGCAGGCTCGAAGGAAGACTTTTACGACGTGCTGACAGCGGGGCGGGCAGATGCCGCTCTGGCAGCTTCTATTTTCCATTACGATGAGACGTCCATTCACTCGGTGAAAGAGTATCTCCAGACCAAAGGAGTTGTCGTGCGGCCATGACAGTAGAGCTTCTTACAGCAGAAAACGTGCGCTTTGACGAAAAAGGACTGATTCCTGTCATTGTACAGGATGCGGTGAGCAAGGCTGTTTTGACGCTTGCCTATATGAACGAGGAGTCGTTGCAGCGTTCGCTTGAGACGAAAGAAACGTGGTTTTGGAGCCGCTCGAGACAGGAGCTGTGGCACAAAGGGGCGACGTCCGGGAATACACAGCGGATTGTTTCCATTCAGGTGGATTGCGACGGGGATGCGCTCGTCGTGCAAGTCGTGCCGAATGGACCAGCCTGCCATACAGGTGCCTATAGCTGTTTTGCCGGGGAGCTTTTGGCAGGGGGACAGGAGCGGGAGACAGCAGAGGGCAGCGAGAAAGCCGTCACAGCCGTGACGAGCGCGACAGTCGACCGATTTGCGATTCTGGGCGAACTGGAAGCGTTGATCGCTGCTCGCGAGGCCGAGCGCCCGGAAGGCTCGTACACGACCTATTTGTTCGAGAAAGGCGTCGACAAGATTTTGAAAAAAGTCGGGGAAGAGGCCGCCGAGGTGATTATCGCCGCGAAAAATCGCAGCCACGAAGAACTGCGCTACGAGGCTTCCGACTTGATTTTCCACCTGCTTGTCCTGCTGCGGGAGCAGAAGCTGCCGCTGGATGATGTGCTGACTGAGTTGCAAAGGCGGCGGTGAGGCGCTGGTGTTGCTTGCGAGAAAACCACTCTGTGTACAGTAGAGTGGTTTTTTGTTATGATTCCAGTATCTGTCTTTTGAAAGGTGTGGTGTCCATGAAAAAAGGAATCATGAAACTCGACAAAACCGATGATCGATTGGCCAATCACCAATGGAAAGGCAGGAAACAAATTGCTCAAAGGAACGGTAGTGGAACTGTGCCCTGTTGTGGCGGAGGATATGGAGAGGCTGTATCTGTGGCGTAATGACGAAGAAGCGGCGACCTTGGCTGCTGGCTCATCAATGGTCGTGTACAGCAATATTTCGCTTGATTCCCTTCGCACGATGTATGAGGAAAACGTGCGGACGGCTCGATTGGATGACAAGTACAACCGTGCTGTTTTCTCGATCTATACGCTTGATGGCGTGCATATTGGCAATTGCGACTATCGGGATGTGAATCCGGTTACGCGTACGGCGACCATTGGCATCGCGATTTTGGCTAAAGAGTACTGGAGCAAAGGATATGGCACGGACACGCTGAAAGTTTTGCTGCGCTTTCTTTTTCTACGCTTGAATCTGAAGCGGGTGCAGTTGGATACATGGAGCGGCAACACGCGGGCGATTCGCGCTTATGAGAAATGCGGATTTGTCGTCGAAGGGCGGCTCCGCCAAAACGAGTACGTGAACGGGCAGTATTACGATACGATTGTAATGGGGCTTTTGCGTGAAGAGTTTGCTTTGGCCGATTAAGTGAAAAGGAGCCGTTCCCCGCTGTTTTCAGGGGAGCGGCTCCTTTGTTTACCTTCGGGGCAGCGCTGATGGAGTCGACAGCAGAGGTGTCAAAATTCGACTGGAAGATAAAACTTTTAAAATTAGCTATTGATTTCGTATTTTAAATGTGATAGATTATTCCTTGTCGCCAAGAACGACGACAAAACACGAGAAAAGATAACAACTTTCGATAAAAAAGTTCTTGACTCGTAAACAACGAACGTGATAAGATGTAAAACGTTCGACAAAAAATGCTCTTTGAAAACTGAACAGCGAAAGCGTTGATGAGTCTATCATTAAATGATTTGCCAGCTTTGAACCAGTAACAAACTTTATTGGAGAGTTTGATCCTGGCTCAGGACGAACGCTGGCGGC